>NZ_CP043311.1:0-150000 GCF_008807375.1 Pseudomonas lalkuanensis
GTGGAACTTTGGCAGCAGTGCGTGGAACTCCTGCGCGACGAGCTGCCTGCCCAGCAATTCAATACCTGGATACGCCCATTGCAGGTTGAAGCCGATGGAGACGAGCTGCGCGTGTACGCGCCGAACCGGTTCGTGCTCGATTGGGTCAATGAGAAGTACATGGGGCGGCTCCTCGAGTTGCTCGGCGAACGGGGCAATGGCCTGGCGCCTGCCCTTTCCTTATTAATAGGCAGCAAGCGCAGCCCGGCTCCGCGGAAGGCTCCGCCTCCCCCGCCACCGGTCATGGCGCCGCCGCCCCCACCTGCTCCAGCCGCACCGCCGCAGATGCGCATCGAGACCGTGGAAGAAACCCGCGATAACCTCGATCCGCTGGCTTCTGTCGTGCCCGCACCGGCGATCCGGACCGAGCGCTCCGTACAGGTAGAAGGTGCGCTCAAGCACACCAGCTACTTGAACCGTACCTTCACCTTCGAGAATTTCGTCGAGGGTAAGTCGAACCAGCTGGCCCGCGCGGCGGCCTGGCAGGTAGCGGACAATCCCAAGCACGGCTACAACCCGCTGTTCCTTTACGGCGGCGTTGGTCTCGGCAAGACTCACCTGATGCACGCTGTGGGTAACCATCTGCTGAAGAAGAATCCGAATGCCAAGGTGGTTTACCTGCATTCCGAGCGCTTCGTTGCGGACATGGTCAAGGCCCTCCAGCTCAATGCCATCAACGAGTTCAAGCGTTTCTACCGCTCTGTGGACGCGCTGCTGATCGACGACATCCAGTTCTTTGCCCGCAAGGAGCGCTCGCAGGAAGAATTTTTCCACACCTTCAACGCCTTGTTGGAAGGTGGCCAGCAGGTGATTCTCACCAGCGACCGCTATCCGAAGGAAATCGAAGGCCTGGAAGAACGCCTGAAATCCCGCTTCGGCTGGGGTCTGACGGTGGCCGTCGAACCGCCGGAGCTGGAAACCCGCGTCGCGATCCTGATGAAGAAGGCCGAGCAGGCCAAGGTCGATCTGCCGCACGATGCTGCGTTCTTCATCGCCCAGCGCATCCGCTCTAACGTGCGTGAACTGGAAGGTGCGCTCAAGCGCGTGATCGCCCATGCCCACTTCATGGGCCGGGACATCACCATCGAGCTGATTCGCGAGTCGCTGAAGGACCTTCTGGCCCTGCAGGACAAGCTGGTCAGCATCGACAATATCCAGCGCACTGTAGTCGAGTACTACAAGATCAAGATGTCCGACATGCTGTCCAAGCGCCGCTCGCGCTCGGTAGCCCGGCCGCGTCAGGTCGCCATGGCGTTGTCCAAGGAATTGACCAACCACAGCCTGCCGGAAATCGGCGATGCATTCGGCGGACGAGACCACACCACGGTGCTCCACGCCTGTCGTAAGATTGCGCAATTAAGGGAATCCGACGCGGATATCCGCGAGGATTACAAGAATCTGCTGCGTACATTGACCACCTGATCGCAGCCCAAGAGGCAAGGGACTAGACCATGCATTTCACAATTCAACGCGAAGCCCTGTTGAAACCCCTGCAACTGGTCGCCGGCGTCGTAGAGCGCCGCCAGACCTTGCCGGTCCTCTCCAACGTACTGCTGGTGGTCGAAGGCCAGCAGCTGTCGTTGACCGGCACTGACCTCGAGGTCGAGCTGGTCGGGCGCGTTGCCCTGGAAGAGCCGGCTGAGCCAGGTGAGATCACCGTACCGGCGCGCAAGCTGATGGACATCTGCAAGAGCCTGCCGGGCGATGCGCTGATCGATATCCGCGTCGACGAGCAGAAGCTGCTGATCAAGGCGGGCCGTAGCCGTTTCACCCTGTCCACCCTGCCGGCGAATGACTTCCCCACCGTGGAAGAAGGCCCGGGTTCGCTGAATTTCAGCCTGATACAGAGCAAGCTGCGTCGCCTGATCGAGCGCACCAGCTTCGCCATGGCCCAGCAGGACGTTCGTTACTACCTCAATGGCATGCTGCTGGAAGTGAATGCCGGCATCCTGCGTGCCGTTGCCACCGATGGCCATCGTCTGGCGATGTGCGCCATGCAGGCTGGTATCGAAGGTGTGGATCGCCACCAGGTAATCGTACCGCGCAAAGGTATCCTCGAACTGGCGCGTCTCCTGACCGAACAGGATGGCGAGGTTCGCATCGTGCTCGGCCAGCATCACATTCGAGCTACTACCGGAGAGTTCACCTTTACCTCCAAGCTGGTAGACGGCAAGTTCCCGGATTACGAGCGCGTGCTGCCCCGTGGCGGAGACAAGCTTGTGGTAGGCGACCGTCAGGCCCTGCGTGAAGCGTTTAGCCGGACTGCGATTCTCTCGAACGAGAAGTATCGCGGCATCCGCCTGACTCTGGCTTCCGGTCTGCTGAAGATCCAGGCCAACAACCCGGAACAGGAAGAAGCCGAGGAAGAAGTTGCCGTAGAGTACGGTGGCAGTAACCTGGAGATCGGCTTTAACGTGAGCTACCTCCTGGACGTGCTGGGTGTGATGTCCACCGAACAGGTTCGCCTGATTCTGTCCGACGCCAACAGCAGCGCCCTGCTGCAGGAAGCTGACAACGACGACTCCTCCTACGTCGTAATGCCGATGCGCCTGTAACGACTCAATGTCCCTCAGCCGTATCTCGGTCACCGGTGTGCGCAACCTGCACCCGGTGACCCTCTCCCCCTCCCCCCGCATTAATATCCTCTACGGCGCCAACGGCAGCGGAAAGACCAGCCTGCTTGAAGCCATCCACCTCCTCGGCCTCGCCCGTTCATTCCGCAGTACTCGCTTGCAGCCAGTCATTCAGTACGAGCAGCCCGCGTGCACTGTGTTTGGCAAGGTGAGCCTTCCCGAGGGTGGTCAAAGCAATCTGGGGATATCGCGGGATCGTCAGGGCGAGTTTCAGATCCGCATCGACGGAGAGAACGCCAGGAGCGCTTCCCAACTTGCCGAAGCGCTGCCATTGCAGCTGATCAATCCCGACAGTTTCCGCCTTCTGGAAGGAGCTCCGAAGATCCGCCGGCAGTTCCTCGATTGGGGAGTGTTCCACGTGGAACCTCGTTTCTTGCCGGCTTGGCAAAGGCTGCAGAAGGCCCTGAGGCAGCGGAACTCGTGGCTCCGGCATGGTACACTGGACGCCGCTTCGCAGGCGGCTTGGGACCGGGAATTGTGCCTGGCCAGCGATGAAATCGACCAGTATCGTCGGGCCTATATCCAGGCTTTGAAGCCGGTCTTTGAACGGACTCTTGCTGACCTTGTGGAACTCGATAGTCTCGCGCTCAGTTACTACCGCGGCTGGGACAAGGATCGGGAGCTGTCCGAAGTGCTGAACACTTCCCTCCTCCGCGACCAACAAATCGGGCACACCCAGGCAGGGCCACAACGCGCTGACCTGCGATTGCGTTCAGGTGCACATAACGCGGCTGACATTCTGTCTCGCGGCCAACAGAAACTGGTTGTCTGCGCTTTAAGAATTGCGCAGGGCCATCTGGTCAACGAGGCGAAACGCGGACAATGCATCTATCTAGTTGACGACTTACCGTCAGAGTTGGACGAACAGCATCGACAGGCACTTTGTCGATTGCTGGAAGATTTGGATTGCCAGGTGTTCATCACCTGCGTTGACCATGAATTTCTGAGGGACGGCTGGCGCACGGATACGCCGGTCGCCATGTTCCACGTGGAACATGGCTGTATCAGCCCCACGAACATCGGGAGTGAAGCATGAGCGAGAACAACACGTACGACTCTTCCAGCATCAAGGTGCTGAAGGGACTGGATGCCGTACGCAAACGCCCCGGTATGTACATCGGCGACACCGATGATGGGACAGGTCTGCACCACATGGTGTTCGAAGTCGTCGACAACTCGATCGACGAAGCACTTGCCGGCTTCTGCTCGGAAATCAGCATTACCATCCACACCGACGAATCCATCACCGTTCGCGACAACGGTCGCGGCATTCCTGTGGATATCCATAAGGAAGAAGGGGTTTCTGCCGCCGAGGTCATCATGACCGTGCTGCACGCTGGCGGTAAATTCGACGACAACACCTACAAGGTTTCCGGCGGTCTGCACGGTGTGGGTGTGTCGGTAGTGAACGCCCTATCCGAAGAGCTGCGCCTGACCATTCGCCGTGCAGGCCAGGTCTGGGAACAGATCTATCATCACGGCGTCCCCCAGTTCCCGCTGCGCCCTGTGGGCGAAACCGAAGGCACGGGTACAGAGGTGCACTTCAAGGCTTCTGCCGAGACCTTCACCAACATTCACTTCAGCTGGGACATCCTGGCCAAGCGTATTCGTGAGCTGTCGTTCCTGAACTCCGGCGTGGGCATCCTGCTGCGTGACGAACGTAGCGGGAAGGAAGAAATGTTCAAGTACGAGGGCGGCCTCAAGGCGTTCGTCGAGTACCTGAACACCAACAAGACTGCCGTCAACGAAGTGTTCCACTTCAATGTCCAGCGCGAAGAAGACGGTGTGGGTGTGGAAGTCGCTCTGCAGTGGAACGACAGCTTCAACGAAAACATCCTCTGCTTCACCAACAACATTCCCCAGCGTGACGGTGGTACCCACCTGGCAGGTTTCCGCTCTGCCCTCACGCGTCATCTGAACAACTACATCGAGCAGGAAGGCCTGGCGAAGAAATTCAAGATCGCCACCACCGGCGACGACGCCCGCGAAGGTCTGACCGCCATCATCTCGGTGAAGGTGCCGGATCCCAAGTTCAGCTCCCAGACCAAGGACAAGCTGGTTTCCTCCGAGGTGAAGACCGCGGTGGAACAGGAAATGGGCAAGTACTTTGCCGACTTCCTGCTGGAGAACCCGAACGAAGCGAAGGCCGTGGTCGGCAAGATGATCGATGCTGCGCGCGCCCGTGAAGCCGCCCGCAAGGCCCGTGAGATGACTCGCCGCAAGGGCGCCCTGGATATCGCAGGTCTGCCGGGCAAACTGGCTGACTGCCAGGAGAAGGACCCTGCCCTTTCCGAACTGTACATCGTGGAGGGTGACTCTGCGGGTGGCTCGGCCAAGCAGGGCCGTAACCGCAAGACCCAGGCGATCCTGCCGCTCAAGGGCAAGATCCTCAACGTGGAAAAGGCGCGCTTCGACAAGATGCTGTCCTCCCAGGAAGTCGGCACCCTGATTACCGCCCTGGGCTGCGGGATCGGCCGCGAGGAGTACAACATCGATAAGTTGCGCTACCACAACATCATCATCATGACCGACGCCGACGTCGACGGTTCGCACATCCGTACCCTGCTGCTGACCTTCTTCTTCCGGCAGATGCCTGAGCTGATCGAGCGCGGTTACATCTACATCGCTCAGCCGCCGTTGTACAAGGTCAAGAAGGGCAAGCAGGAGCAGTACATCAAGGATGACGAGGCCATGGATGAATACATGACCCAGTCCGCCCTGGAAGACGCCAACCTGCACGTCAACGAGAACGCACCGGGCCTTTCCGGCGAGGCTCTTGAACGCCTGGTGAACGACTACCGCAATGTGATGCGTACCCTGAAGCGTCTGTCGCGCCTGTACCCGCAGGAGCTGACCGAGCACATGATCTACCTGCCTCGCGTTGGCGTGGAGCAGCTCTCCGACCAGGGGGGCATGCAAACCTGGTTGGAAGCGTTCCAGGCGCGTCTGAAGGCTGCCGAGAAGTCTGGCCTGACCTACACCGCCAGCCTGCGCGAGGACCGCGAGCGCCACCTGTGGCTGCCGGAAGTGGAACAGACCGCCCATGGACTGTCCCACTACATCACCTTCAACCGCGACTTCTTCGCCAGCAATGACTATCGCCAGGTGACCGAACTGGGCGACCAGCTCAACAACCTGCTGGAAGAAGGCGCCTTCGTCCAGCGTGGCGAGCGCAAGAAGCCGGTGGCTACCTTCAAGGAAGCCCTGGCCTGGTTGATGACCGAAAGCACCAAGCGTCACACCATCCAGCGCTATAAGGGACTGGGTGAGATGAACCCTGAGCAGCTGTGGGAAACCACCATGGACCCGAACGTCCGTCGCATGCTCAAGGTCACCATCGAAGACGCCATTGCTGCGGACCAGATCTTCAACACCCTGATGGGTGATGCTGTGGAACCGCGTCGTGACTTCATCGAGAGCAACGCCCTCGCAGTGTCCAACCTCGACGTTTGACGCAAGACACGCCAGAAGCAGAAAACCCCCGGCCATTCGCCGGGGGTTTTTGCTTTTGGGGAGGTGACGAATTCAGCCCGTTCGTTCTCATGATAGGGACACCGTGCTTCATGGCACGGCTCGCTGGCAGAATTGTGCAGGGTACACGGAGAAACACCAGTGAGGCGCATCATCCTGAGCCGTAAAGGCTTCGACTCATCCGCTGGCGGTTGTCCGAGCCCGATCCTGCCGGATGGGCGACTCTGTTCCTTACCCATTCCAGACACCGAGTCGGCCGTCTGCTTTGGTGATATCACTTTTGACGGCATCAACCTCGGCGACGTAGTGAGCGGGCTGAATCGGGAGGCGGGCTGGCATCGTCGTCGCGCCCATCTGGATCCGGACCTGCGACCCGACGCCTTGCCCCGCTTACCTGGCTGGAGACCAATGCTGGGCCAAAGCGGCAGCGCCCAGGGGCATTTGCGTAATGAAGGCGTTGCCGTGGGAGACCTGTTCCTCTTCTTCGGGTCCTTTCGTCCAGTCGAGGAAGCAAGGCACGGTGATTGGCGCTTCAGCCCCGCTCTGCCCGCCCGCCAGGTGATCTGGGGATGGTTGCAGATTGGCGAGATTCTCAAGGTCGACGATATACCCACCGACGCGATGCCCTGGGCGCGCTACCACCCTCACTTCGCCTACGGTGAGGACGCCAGCAATACCCTGTATATCGCTACGGAACGGCTTTGCCTGGATGGCCTGTTGGCGCGCCTGCCGGGAGCTGGCAGCTTTCGATACCTGGACGAGCGCCTGGTGCTGACTGCACCTGGTTCGACACTACAGACGCGCTGGCAATTGCCGGGCTGGTTTGCTCCCAGTACAGAGCGTCCAGGATTGAGCTTTCACCGGAATCCGAATCGATGGACCAGAGCGGATGATCGTTGCATGCTGAACAGTGCATATCGAGGCCAGGAGTTCGTCTTCGACGCGCTCGGAGAGCAAGCGCCGCTGGATTGGATCAAGTCGCTGCTCAGGACGGCATGAAACAGCTGGTCGAGCGAGAAAATTCTTTCTACAGCAATGAGTTACATGCCGGAAACAGGGGGTAACACTCTGGCTGGGGAAGGGGGCGTCGAGTGTTACCTGCGACTCGGATTTCGGGTACCCGGACGGGTCGTAAGGGAACAGTTCAGGGCAAGGAGATGCGATTCTGAAGCGGGTGAATTTTTTAAGTTATTGATTTATAAGTGTTTTATAGAAGTTGGCACGAGGTATGCTCTCTATATGGCACAACAACAATAAAAAGCTTCAAAAAGAAAGTTTTCGACTCTGACAAAACAACAACAACAGCCCAGAGAAGAAGCAAACCGATTTTTTTGGACAGGGTGTGCCGTTCCGCACCCGGTGACTGGAGCAATAGAACAATAAAACTACCTCAAGGTAGCGGCGCTCTGGTTGGTTCAGAAATGACGATGGCATGATCAGCGTCCAAAAAAATCCGTTTGCCCTCGGTCCATGTTGGGACCAGCCAATTCTGGCTCGCTAGCAGCCAGTAGCGAAGAACAACAACCAATACGCAATAAGAACAACAACAAGAATGAAAAACCATTTGAGGGGAGCTTCGGCTCCCCTCAGTGCTTTCCGGCATTCGTAAACTTCCCCTTCCCCCGCTTCCCAGTTTATTCAGATGACGTGCTCTCGCTCGTTCTGCGCCCGGGATGCGTAGGCGTGCGTGGTTGGGAAGCGTAGTCTGGAACGGCTTGCAGAGGCCCTGGAGGCCATAGAGGAGCGGCGGGATGGATGAGAACCGGGACGATATGCCGAGTGTCACCGATAAAGAGATTGGCGCCTACATGATGCGGCAGCTACGGTCGGGTCGGGTCAAGGCGTCGGTGCTGGTGGTGCTGACCGAGAAGAACTTCCCGGGCGTTGCGCGCGAGCGGATCATCCGCTGCTTCAACGCCCTCGATTCGAAGTACCTGAAGGGGTAACGCCGGTGCGTTGCGAGAAATCGTTATGCACTTTCTCGCTAAGCTATATTGTGAAATAGAAAGCCTTGTAAATCATGGGCTTGCGCTGTGATTTCGGTGATTCGCCAAAATTTTGTTCACAGCTTATCCACAGATCAGGCCGGGGTCTCGACCTTGGCGGTGGTTTGCGGACCTTCCAGTTCGCGCTGAGTCGCTTCCACCCAGGCAAAAGCCCTGTCGTTCAGCTCGGCGATGGCCCTTGGCCCCTCGCCTTCCGCGTACATCACCGGACCGATGACGACCTGGATAGTGCCCGGGTGCTTGGCCCAGCCTTCCTTCGGCCAGAAGTGGCCGGCATTGAGCGCCACCGGCAGGACCGGCAGCCCGGCATTCACCGCCAGGGCCGCGCCGCCGCGGGAGAACTTGCCCATCTGGCCGACCGGCACACGGGTGCCCTCGGGGAAGATCAGCACCCAGGCACCCTGTTTGAGACGCTCGTCGCCCTGCGCGGCGAGCTGCTTGAGGGCTGCCTTGGGGTTGCTGCGATCGATGGCGATGGGCTTCATCAGCGCCATGGCCCAGCCGAAGAAGGGAACGCGCAGCAACTCACGCTTGACCACCTGGCTCAGGGGCTCGAAAGCGCCGGAGAGGAAGAAGGTTTCCCAGGTGCTCTGGTGCTTGGCAAGGATCACGCAGGGCTGTGCCGGAACGTTCTCCATGCCTTTCACTTCATAGCGGATGCCCACCATCACCTTCGCCAGCCAGACGGCAAATCGGCACCAGCGCCAGACGATGAAGCGGTAACGCGCCCGAAATGGCATGAAAGGCGCGAAAAAGAGGCTTAGCGTGCCCCAGATGAAGGCGCTCAACGACAGCAGCAGGTAGAAGGTGAAAGTTCTGATGGCCTGCACTGTCGTCATGGGAGCTGTTGACCTTACTGAAGGAGATGCGCGGCAACCGCCGCAAGATCGTCGAATACCAGGGTGCCCGCTGGCAAGGTTTTAGCCAGGGTGCGTTCGCCCTTGCCGGTCTTCACCAGAATGGGCTGACAATCGACGGCCAGCGCGGCTTCCAGGTCACCACTGCTGTCGCCGACGAACCAGATTCCAGCAAGGTCCACGCCATAGTGTGCGGCGATGCGCCTGAGCATGCCGGGGCGCGGCTTGCGGCAATCGCAGCCTTCGTCGGGGCCGTGCGGGCAGTACTGGATGACGCCCAGCTCACCGCCCTGCTCCTCCACCAGTTCGCGCAGGCGGGCATGCATGGAGTCCAGGGTGGCAAGGTCGTAGTAACCGCGCGCGATACCCGACTGGTTGGTGGCCACGGCGACGGTCCAGCCGGCCTTGCTCAGGCGAGCGATGGCCGCGATGGCGCTGGGAATGGGGATCCATTCCTCGAGGGATTTGATGTAGTCATCGGAGTCTTCGTTGATGACTCCGTCGCGGTCGAGAATCAGTAGTTTCATGAACGACGCCTGTAGCGTGGAGCCGGAGCGCCCGAAGCATGCTGCCTCGGAGCTCCGGCCCACGGACTTGCCTTAGCCCAGTACCGAGATGTCCGCTACGCCCAGGAACAGGCCGCGCAGCTTGGCCAGCAGCGCATAGCGATTGCCACGAACGGCGGCGTCCTCGGCGTTGACCAGCACCGCCTCGAAGAAACTGTCCACCGGCTCGCGCAGGCTGGCCAGGCGCTCCAGGGTTTCGCGGTAGCTGCTGGCGCTCGCCAGGGCCTGCTCGGCATCGGCCACGGCCTTGGCCAGGGCTCGCTCGGCGGCTTCCTGCAGCAGGGCATTGTCGACGTTGCCCGGAACGCTGCCTTCGGCCTTGCTCAGCAGGTTGGACACGCGCTTGTTGGCTGCAGCCAGGGCGGCGGCTTCCGGCAGCTTGCGGAAGGCCTGCACGGCCTGTACGCGCTGGTCGAAATCCAGGGCCGAGGACGGCTGCAGGGCGCGTACCGAGAGATACACGGCCACGTCCACGCCTTCATCCTCATAGCGGGCGCGCAGGCGGTCGAAGACGAACTCCAGCACTTGCTCGGCCAGACCCTCGGCCTTCACCTTGGAACCGTAGAGGTCGATGGCGAAGGCGACGGCTGCGGCCAGGTCGAGGTTCAGTTGCTTCTCGATCAGGATGCGCAACACGCCCAGCGCCTGGCGACGCAGGGCGAAGGGATCCTTGCTGCCGGTGGGAAGCATGCCGATGCCGAAGATACCCACCAGGGTGTCCAGCTTGTCGGCTACTGCAACGGCGGCGCCGGTGAGGGTTTCCGGCAGTTCGGCGCCCGCGCCACGGGGCATGTACTGCTCGTTCAGCGCCTTGGCGACGTCTTCCGGTTCACCGTCGTTGGTGGCGTAGTAGTAGCCAGCGATGCCCTGCATTTCCGGGAACTCGCCGACCATCTCGGTGGCCAGGTCGCACTTGGCGAGGATGCCGGCGCGCGCGGCGCGGGCCGGATCGGCGCCGATCTGCTCGGCCACGAAGCCGGCCAGGCGGGATACGCGCTCAGCCTTATCAAAGACGGTACCGAGCTGGGCCTGGAACACTACGTTCTTCAGGCGCTCGTTGAAGCCTTCGAGCTTCTGCTTCTTGTCCTGCTTGAAGAAGAACTCGGCGTCGGTGAGGCGCGGGCGAACCACTTTCTCGTTACCCGAGATGATCTGCGCCGGGTCCTTGCTGACCACGTTGGCCACGGTGATGAAGCGCGGCAGCAACTTGCCATTGGCGTCCAGCAGGCAGAAGTACTTCTGGTTGTCCTGCATGGTGGAGATCAGGGCTTCCTGAGGGACGGCGAGGAAGCGCTCCTCGAAGGAGCACACCAGCGGTACCGGCCACTCGACCAGCGCAGTCACCTCGTCCAGCAGATCGGCGGGAACCACGGCAGTGCCCTTCTGCTCGGCGGCCAGTTCGGCCACGCGCTTGGCGATGATCTCACGGCGCTCGGCGAAGTCGGCCAGCACGTGGGCGCTGCGCAGGTCTTCCAGGTAGGTGGAAGGTTTGCTGATGCGGATGTTGTCCGGGTTGTGGAAACGGTGGCCACGGGACTCACGACCGGCTTTCTGGGTGAGGATTTCGCAATCCACCACGTCGTCGCCGAACAGCATGACCAGCCACTGGGTCGGACGGACGAATTCCTCGCGGCGAGCGGCCCAGCGCATGCGCTTCGGGATCGGCAGGGCAGCCAGCGAGGCTTCGACGATGCCAGGCAGCAGGCCAGCGGCGGGCTGGCCGGGAATCGACTGGCTGAACTTCAGCTTCGGGCCGCTCTTGTCGATCTGCTCCAGATCGACGCCGCACTTGCGGGCGAAGCCCAGGGCGGCCTGGGTCGGCTTGCCTTCAGCGTCGAAGGCGGCCTGGATCGGCGGGCCGTCGAGGTTCACGCTGCGGTCGGGTTGCTGGGTAGCGAGCTGCTCGACCAGGACCGCCAGGCGGCGCGGGGCGGCGAACACCTGGGCCTTGGCGTAGCCCAGACCGGCAGCCTTGAGGCCTTGCTCGACGCCGCCGAGGAAGGCGTCACCCAGGGTTTTCAGGGCTTTTGGAGGCAGCTCTTCGGTGCCCAGCTCTACCAGGAAGTCTTGTGCACTCATTCTTGAGCCTCCAGCTTGGCCAGTACTTCGTCACGCAGTTCGGGGGTGGCCATCGGGAAGCCGAGGCGGGCGCGGGCCTGCAGATAGCTCTGCGCCACATTACGGGCCAGGGTGCGCACGCGCAGGATGTAGCGCTGACGCTCGGTTACCGAGATGGCGCGGCGGGCGTCCAGCAGGTTGAAGGTGTGCGATGCCTTGAGGACCATCTCGTAGGTCGGCAGCGGCAGTTGCAGTTCGATCAGGCGGTTGGCTTCGCTCTCGTAGAAGTCGAACAGTTCGAACAGCTTCTCGACGTTGGCGTGCTCGAAGTTGTAGGTCGACTGCTCTACCTCGTTCTGATGGAACACATCGCCGTAGGTGACCTTGCCGAAGGGGCCGTCGGCCCAGACCAGGTCGTACACCGAGTCGACGCCCTGGATGTACATGGCCAGGCGCTCCAGGCCATAGGTGATCTCGCCGGTGACGGGGTAGCACTCGATGCCACCCACCTGCTGGAAGTAGGTGAACTGGGTAACTTCCATGCCGTTCAGCCAGATTTCCCAGCCCAGGCCCCAGGCGCCCAGGGTCGGCGATTCCCAGTTGTCCTCGACGAAACGGATGTCATGCACCAGCGGGTCGACGCCGATGGCCTTCAGCGAGCCGAGGTACAGCTCCTGGAAGTTCTCGGGGTTGGGCTTGAGGACCACCTGGAACTGGTAATAGTGCTGCAGGCGGTTGGGGTTCTCGCCGTAGCGGCCGTCGGTCGGACGGCGGGACGGCTGCACGTAGGCGGCGTTCCAGGTCTCCGGGCCGATGGCGCGGAGGAAGGTGGCGGTGTGGAAAGTACCGGCGCCCACTTCCATGTCGTAGGGCTGGAGCACCACGCAGCCCTGCTCGGCCCAGTACTGCTGCAGGGCGAGGATCAGGTCTTGGAAGGTGCGCACGGCGGGCGTAGTCTGGCTCACGAAATTCACCTGTGCTGGGTCTTCGACGGAAAATGCCGGAGTATACCCGATCCGACCCCGCCGCAACCGCATGGAAAGCCTTATGCCACGCTGCTTCTGGTGCAATGACGACCCCCTCTACATCGCCTACCACGACACTGAATGGGGCGTACCGCTGAAGGACCCGGCGGCGCTCTTCGAACTCCTCCTGCTGGAGGGCTTCCAGGCCGGCCTTTCGTGGATCACCGTGCTGAAGAAGCGCGAGCGTTACCGCGAGGTGCTGTTCGGCTTCGACCCCAAGCGCCTGGCGGTGATGAGCGACGAGGAAATCGAGAAGCTGATGCAGGACCCGGGCATCATCCGCAACTTTCTCAAGCTCAAGGCCGCGCGGCAGAACGCTCAGGCCTGGCTGCGCCAGGAAGACCCGGTGGCGCTGCTCTGGTCGTTCGTCGGCGGCAAGCCCAAGATCAATCACTTCAGCGAGCGCGGCCAGGTGCCGGCGGTCACGCCGGAGGCCGAGGCCATGAGCCGTGCGTTGAAGAAAGCCGGCTTCACCTTCGTCGGCCCGACCATCTGCTATGCCTTCATGCAGGCCGCTGGCATGGTCATGGATCACACCACGAATTGCGACCGCTACCCTGAACTGACCGCCTGAGGCGGCATCGTTCACGCGGCGAGGGTAGAATGCGCGCTTTTCGATCTACTGGAGATGCCTGTGGATAAGCTGAAAGGCGCGCTGGTCGTCGGTTTCCTGCGCCTCTTTGCCCTGCTTCCGTGGCGCGCCGTGCAAGCGGTCGGCGCCACCATCGGCTGGCTGATGTGGAAACTGCCGAACCGTTCCCGCGAAGTGGTGCGGATCAACCTGTCCAAATGCTTTCCCGAACTGTCGCCGGCGGAGCTGGAACAGCGTGTGGGCCAGAGCCTGATGGACATCGGCAGGACCCTTACCGAGAGCGCCTGCGCCTGGATCTGGCCGGCGGAGAAGTCCATCGGCCTGGTGCGCGAGGTGGAAGGGCTGGAGGTGCTGCGCGAGGCCCTGGCCAGCGGCAAGGGTGTGGTCGGCATCACCAGCCACCTGGGCAACTGGGAAGTGCTCAACCACTTCTACTGCGCCCAGTGCAAACCCATCATCTTCTACCGCCCGCCCAAGCTGAAGGCAGTGGATGAACTGCTGCAGAAGCAGCGGGTGCAGCTGGGCAACCGCGTGGCGCCGTCCACCAAGGAAGGCATCCTCAGCGTCATCAAGGAGGTGCGCAAGGGCGGCGCCGTGGGCATCCCCGCCGACCCGGAGCCGAGCCTGTCCGCCGGCCTCTTCGTGCCCTTCCTCGGCACTCGTGCCCTGACCAGCAAGTTCGTTCCCGGCATGCTCGCCGGCGGCAAGGCGCGCGGCGTCTTCCTGCACGCCCTGCGCCTGCCCGATGGCTCGGGCTTCAAGGTGATCCTGGAAGCCGCGCCCGAGGCCATGTACAGCGAGAACGTGGAAGAAGCGGTCACCGCCATGAGCGCTGTGGTGGAGAAATATGTGCGGGCCTATCCCACCCAATACATGTGGAGCATGAAACGCTTCAAGAAACGCCCCGAGGGCGAGAAGAAGTGGTACTGACGAGGAAGGCGCCGAAGGGCGCCTTTTTCATGGGCAGGGTTCAACCCTTTCGTCGAAGGGTTGTGCCGGAACGCGAGAAACCGTATTAACGACGGCTGCAAACCGGCTCAGGACGACGCGATCCCATGGCGAACCAGCGGCAATTTCCCCGAACTCCGATGAAATGCAGGATCAGGATCAGCCTCCCGGGCTTCGGTGAGCTGATTGCCCAAACCCGCGACCTGTCCGATGGCGGCGTCTATGTCCGGCATCCCGACCTGGCCAGACTGCCCCTCGGGACCGTCGTCACTGGCCAGGTCCAGGACCTGCCCATGGAGGCGCCCATCCTGGAAATGGAAGTGATACGGGTGGATGCCGAAGGGGCCGGGTTCAGCTTCCTGCCGACCGGCTGATCTTCCTCCGGGCACGGGCGCGCCGTCACCGGTGGCAACTCCCGCGCTTCGCCGACGCCTTGTGGACCACCGAGCAGACCCTCGGCTACCGGCGTGGCGCCTGACCCTCGATCCTGCCACCTGCGGGCGGCGGGACGAGCGGCGCTCAGCGCAGCGTATAGCCGCTGTCCACCACCAGATCCTGCCCGTACAGGCCCCGCGCGGCCGGCGAGAGCAGGAACAGGATGACCTCGGCGACTGCTTCGGGCTCGAGGAAGCGGCCGCCCAGCAGACGCTGGTTCACCGTACCGGCTACCGCGGCCAGATCCTCATCGCCCAGGCCCAGGGTCGACCAGATGGGTGTGGCGGTGGGGCCGGGGGACACCAGGTTCAGGCGCACGCCACGCGCCGCCATTTCCACCGCCAGGGTGCGCACCTGGGCTTTCAGCGCGCTCTTCGAGGCGATGTAGGCGGCGAGGCCGGGGAAGGTCACCCGGGACAGGAAGGTACCGATGAACACTACGGACGCGGACGGCGCCAACCGGTCGCGCAGCGCCGCGAGGGTATCCAGGGCGCCGGCCCCGTTGACCGCCCACTGGGCCGCGAAAGCGGCGGTATCCAGGCCATCGGCCAGGCGAGCGATGCCAGCGTTGGGTACAAGACAATCCACCGGCCCCAGGCTGCCGGCCACTTCGGCAAGGGCAGCCAGGTCGGCGGCGCGGGTGACGTCTCCGGGCTGCCAGCGCAGGGCGTCGCCGTAGCGCGCCTTGAGGCCGTCCAGCGCTCCGGCGCTCCGGCTCATGGCCAGTACGCGGGCGCCACGGGCCAGGAGCAGCTCGACGACGGACAGGCCGATGCCGGAGCTGGCTCCAGTGACCACGGCAAGGCGATTCTCGAATTCGTGTTGGGACATGACAGGGTTCCTGTTGTGAAGGGCAGCGTCGGGCTCGGCCGCGACCTGCCCTCTTCAACAAGAACTGCGCCAGAATTTTAAGTCTTATAAATCAACTACGTGCAAGGAATGCTGTCCTTATGACCGCAAAACGGCGCAGTCATAAGGACCTATCGCGTAGTCATCATGACACGATGCGACGTCGGCTCAGTTGGCCTCCTTCACCGCGCTGAGGAAGCAGCGGGTACGTTCTTCCCGAGGATTGCCGAAGAAGGCTTCCGGCGTGCCCTGCTCGAGTATCCGGCCCTGGTGGAAGAAGCACACACGGTCGGCGAACTCGCGGGCGAAGCCCATCTGGTGCGTCACCATCAGCATGGTCAGGTTGTGTTCGTCACCCAGCTTGCGGATCACATTGAGCACCTCGCCGCAAAGCTCCGGGTCGAGGGCCGAGGTCACTTCGTCGAAGAGCATCACCTTGGGTCGCATCGCCAACGCCCGGGCAATGGCCACGCGCTGCTGCTGGCCGCCGGAGAGCTGCGAGGGGTAGTGATCCAGCTTGTTGCCCAGGCCGACCATGTCCAGCAGCTGGACGCCCCGTTCACGCGCCTCGGCCTTGCCCAGGCCGAGCACCTGCACCGGTGCTTCCATCACGTTCTGCAGCGCACTCATGTGCGGGAACAGGTTGAAGCTCTGGAACACCATGCCGATCTTGCCGCGCACGCGGCGGATGTGGCTTTCCGGTGCGGGGACCAGGCGGCCGTTGCGAGGGATGTGAGTCAGCGGTTCGCCGTCGACTTCGATCAGGCCCTTGTCGATGGTCTCGAGGGTCATCAGCACCCGCAGCAGGGTGGATTTGCCCGAGCCGCTGGGGCCGATGATCGCTACTTTCTCGTTGGCCTTCACCTCCAGGTTGAGGTCGTTGAGCACGGTGAAGCTGCCGTAGCTCTTGTGCACGCCCTGGAAGCGCACCATGGGGCTGTCGAGCTGGGGGATGGCGCGGTTGTCGCTGTCGCGCAGGGTATCAGTGGTTAGGGACATGGCAGTCATAGATCCTCCGGGGTTCAGCGCAGCGCAGTGCGCGATTCCACCTGCCTGACCCCGAAGGCCAGGACGATGCTGATGGTCAGGAAGAACAGGCCCACCAGGGTGATGGGTTCCAGGTAACGGAAGCTCTCGGAGCCGATGTTCTTCGCCTGTTGCATGATTTCCACCACGGTGATCGCCGAGAGCACCGGGGTGTCCTTGAACATGGCGATCAGGTAGTTGCCCAGCGCCGGCAGGATCGGCCGGATGGCCTGGGGCAGGATCACGTCGCGGTAGGCCTTCCAGGGCGAGAGGTTCAGCGCGGTGACCGCCTCCCACTGGCCACGCGGCACCGAGTCCAGGCCGGCGCGGTAGACCTCGGCGGTGTAGCAGGCGTAGTGCAGGGCGATGCCCAGCGTGCCGGCCACCAGCGCGGTCATGTTCAGGCCGTAGCTGGGCAGCACGTAGAACAGGAAGTACACCTGGATCAGCAGCGGGGTGCTGCGGATGAACTCGATCACCGACGCGGCCGGCCATGACAGCCAGAAGTGCCGGTTGCGCCGTGCCACCGCCAGGAACAGGCCCAGGACCACGGCCAGGGCGAAGGCCACCAGGGTGATGCCGATGGTCTTGAGCGAGGCCTGCACGAGCTGCGGCAGGATTTGCAGGGTGAAGTCCCAGTCGAACAGGTTCATGCCAGACCTCCGCGGATGCGGCCGTGGCTCAGGCGGCGCTCGATGCGACGCATCAGGAAGGCGATGGCCTGGGCGAGGATGAAGTAGAGCACCAGCGACAGCGCGAAGATCTCCAGGGTCTGGAAGGTCGCCTGATCCAGCTGGCGGGCGCGGAAGGTGAGATCCGACAGCGTGATCAGCGACACCAGCGAGGTGTTCTTCAAGAGCTCGATCAGCAGGTTGGTGCCCGGCGGTATGGCGCAGAGCAGCGCCTGCGGCAGGATGACCCGGCGAAAGCGCGTTGCCGGCGACATGTTCAGGGCGATGGCGGCTTCGTACTGCCCCTTGGCCACCGAGGCGATGGCGCCGCGCATCACTTCTGCGCCATAGGCGCCGATGTGCAGCCCCAGGCCGAGGATGGCCACGCTGTAGGGCGTCATTTCCAGGTTGAAGGGGGGCAGCGGCAGAACGAAGAACAGCCAGAACAGCTGGACCAGCAGCGAGGTGCCGCGGAACAGTTCGATGTAGCCGGTAGAGAGCCAGCGCAGCGGCGCGATGGGCGACATGCGCCCGAGCGCGGCGAGGATGGCGGTGAGGATGGCGAGCAGCGAGCCGAAGACGGTTATCTGGACGGTAACCCAGGCGCCCTGCAGCAACAGCGGAAGCAATTCACCCATGATGCGATACCAAGGTCGGGTGGATATCTGCGGGGGGCCGGCGCTGCGGGAGACGCCGGCCATCCCGTTCGACAGCGATCAGGACTGGGAACAGAGCGCCGCGGCGGTCTTGTCGGTCAGGTTGGAGCGATCGAAGCCGAAGGGCTCAACGGTCTTCAGGTGCTCCTCGCTGCCCAGCCAGGTCTTGAGCTGCTGGTTCACCGCGTCGCGCAGGTCCTTGTCCTCCGGGCGGAAGGCCAGGGCGCCGTAGCCGGTATGGGCCGGGTCGTCCTTGAAGTTGGTGACCGCTTCCACCTGCTCGCCGCCCTTGGCGGCCAGGCCTTTCATGGTCAGGGCGGTACCCACGCTGGCGTCGGCACGGCCGGCGCGCACCGCCTGCAGCTGCGCGGTGGTATCGGGCACCTGGACGATCTGCTCGTCCTTCACGCCGGACTGCCGCGCGTAGCCCAGTTCCACGGTACCGGACATCACGGCCAGGCGCAGGCTCGGGTCCTTCGCGATATCGGCATAGCTATGCAGGTTTTTCGGATTGCCTTTGGGCACCAGCAGGGTGTCCGGAATCTGGTAGTGCGGGTCGGTGAAGAGCACCTGCTTGCAGCGCGGCGGGGTGATGTACATGCCGGCGGCGATCACGTCGAAGCGCCCGGCGCGCAGGCCCGGAATCAGCGCGCCCCATTCGGTGAGCACGGGCTCGACCTTGTCGATGCCCATCTGCTTGAACACCTGGGTGGCGATCTCCGGGGATTCGCCGGTGACCTTGCCGGAGGTGTCGGTGAAGGCGAAGGGCGCCTCGTTGGCATAGCCGATGCGGATGGTTCCGCTCGACTTGATCCGCTCGAGGGACGTCTCGGCCTGGGCTACTGAAGCGCCGAGCGCCCCCAGCAACAGGCAAGCGGCCAAGAGGCGATGGTGGAAGGGAGGGGTTGCGGTACTCATCGTCGGATCTCCTGTTCTTCTCGAGCCGGCCTTTTGTAGTTGTGGGCCAGGCGGTGGACGGCAGGTATCAGTGCAGCGTTGTTGTTGTTCTGTGCGAGGCGTTGGCCGTACCGTGGCCGGTGCCGCCCCGAGGCGCTGTCGGGGATGTCCCGCGACATTGCCTCGGTGTGCCAGGGCATTGCCTTTTGCTGTATTCCAGCCTAGCAACGCCTGCTTTCGGCTCTTCCTGAAGCCGGATGGATCGACGGGAAAAAACACCGTTTGGCGGCGGCGATCTTGCAGAATTTTCTGTTCTGCCGGAGCGCGCCGGCCGGGGTGCCGCATAGCCGTTAAGCTGTAGTCGAGCATACAAAAGCGCTGGTGCGAGGCTAATTGCACTAGGACAATCACTTTCACCGTCTTTCGAGTCCGCGATGAACATGGAATCCTGGCGTCAGGCCCTGGCCGCCCTGCGGGGCGGCGAATCCAAGTACAAGTCACTGGTCCAGGCCATCGCCCGCGAAATCGAGCAGGGCGAGCTGCGCGACGGCCAGCGCCTGCCGCCGCAACGCCAGGTCGCCGACCGTCTGGCCATCAGCGTGCAGACCGTGACCAACGCCTACAAGGAGCTGGAACGCCAGGGGCTGGTGCGCTGCGAAGTGGGGCGCGGCAGCTTCGTGTCCCGGCGCATGACCGAGGGTGTCTCGCGCTACATGCTCGATCACCCGGAACGTTCCTTGGTGGACCTCTCCATCGCCAGCATCGTTCACACCCATGAGCACGACCGCCTGTGGCGTGAGACCTGCCGCGAGCTGGCGCAGGAGGATGACCAGCCCTGGATGCGCGCCTGCCGGCCGATCGCCGGTTTCGAGGCGCACCGCGATGCAGCCGTGCACTGGCTGGCCCGGCAGGGCATGGCGGTACAGCGCGACGACCTGCTGATCACCAATGGCGCCGCCCACGGCCTGTTCCTCGCCCTCGCCTCGCTGGCCGGCCCGGATGACGTGGTGCTTTGCGAGAACCTCACCGACCACGGCGTGATCGGCAGCTCCCAGGTGCTCGGCTTCACCTTGAAGGGGCTGGAGCACGACCGCGAGGGCATCGACCCCGAGCATTTCGAGGACCTCTGCGGTAACGAGCGGATCACCGCGCTGGTCTGCACCCCCAACCTGAACAACCCCACCAGCAGCCTGATGCCCGATTCGCGGCGCCGCGAGATCGCCGAGATCGCCCGGCGCTATGGCGTCTACGTGATCGAGGACGACGTCTACGGTCCGCTGCTCGACGAGCGCCGCGCGCCACCCATCAGCCACTACCTGCCGGAGCAGTCCTTCTACTGCACCAGTTTCACCAAGTCGGTACTCACCGGGTTGCGCATCGGCTACCTGGTGATGCCCAGGCGCCTGGCCCTGCGCACTGAGAGCATCCTGCGGGTGAACAGCTGGATGGCCACTCCGCTGATGGCCGAAGTAGCCAGCCGCTGGGTCCTCGGCGGCCAGGCCCAGGCCCTGCTGGAGCGCCAGCGCGACCTGCTGGTGCGGCGCAACGCCCTGGTCAGCGAGCACCTCGGCGACTACGTGCTCGGCCAGCATCCCCACGCCCTCAACGCCTGGGTCGGCATCCCGTCGCACTGGGAGCTGGACAGCCTGGTGCGCGAGCTGCGCCACCGGCGCATCGCGGTCACCTCGCCCGACCCCTTCATGGTGCGCGGAACGCCCCGGCCCCGTGCCGTGCGCCTGTGCCTTGGCGCCGACTGCAGCGAGAAGCGCCTGGCCGGCGCCTTGCGCAACATGCACGAACTCTTCGGGCAGTACCCGAAAATCCACGACCTGGGCGGCATGCACATGTAAGAGATGGGCGGTTGATGAGAAACCGTCCTAGGACATTAAACACGACAAAAGCAGGACATTAGACTCGCCCCGACTGCCACTTCGGGGAGACGACCATGTCCCAGGCCCAGCCCAGCATCCTGCTGCGCGAACTGCTCCATGCCCGCCAGCGCATCCGCCACCTGGTACGCCGCACGCCGCTGGAGTATTCGCCGAGCCTGTCGGCCCGGCTGGGCGTGCCGGTCTACCTGAAGCTCGAATCCCAACAGATCACCGGCAGCTTCAAGCTGCGTGGCGCCAGCAACGCCGTGGCCCTGCTCGATGACGCGCAGAAGGCCCGGGGCGTGGTGGCCGCCTCCACCGGCAACCATGGCCGCGCCCTCGCCCACGCCGCCACCGCCCAGGGCGTGCAGGCCACCATCTGCCTGTCGCGCCTGGTGCCGCAGAACAAGGTGCAGGCGATCCGCGATCTTGGCGCCCGCGTGGTGATAGTCGGCGACAGCCAGGACGACGCCCAGGCCGAAGCCGAGCGCATCGCCCGCGAGGAAGGCGCCACCCTGCTGCCGCCCTTCGACCATCCCCACATCATTGCCGGCCAGGGCACCCTCGGCCTGGAAATCCTCGAGCAGCTGCCCGAGGTGCGCCAGGTGCTGGTACCGCTCTCCGGCGGCGGCCTGTTCGCCGGCGTCGCCCTGGCCATGAACTACGCCGACCCGAGCATCCGCCTGCATGGCATCAGCATGCGCCGCGGCGCCGCCATGCACGCCAGCCTGGCCGCCGGCCACCCGGTGGAAGTGGAGGAACTGCCGACCCTGGCGGACTCCCTGGGCGGCGGCATCGGCCTGGACAACCGCTACACCTTCGCCATCACCCGCGCGCTCTGCGACCAGGTCCACCTGCTCGACGAAGCCTCCATCGCCGCCGGCATCCGCCACGCCTACCGCGAGGAGCGGCAGGTGGTGGAAGGCGCCGGCGCGGTGGGCATCGCCGCCCTGCTGGATGGCCTGATCGAGCCCGAGGGGCCGGTGGTGGTGGTGGTCAGCGGCCGCAACATCGCCATCGAACAACACCTGCGAGTCATCACAGAGGACCCCTGCCATGGCTGACGTCATCCTGCTCAGCGAAACCGACCTGCGCGCCTGCGTGGCCATCGACCCGGACAGCGTCGACGCCGTGGAACAGGCTTTCCGCCTGCTGGCCACGGCGCCGGTGGCCATGCCGCCGATCCTGCGCCTGGACGTGCCCGAACATAACGGCGAGGTGGACGTGAAGACCGCCTACCTGCCCGGCCTGCCGCGCTTCGCCATCAAGGTCAGCCCCGGCTTCTTCGACAACCCCAAGCTCGGCCTGCCCAGCCTCAACGGCATGATGATGCTGCTCAATTCGCGCACCGGGTTGCTGGATGCGCTGCTGCTGGACAACGGCTACCTCACCGCCGTGCGCACCGCCGCCGCGGGCGCAGTGGCCGCGCGCTGGCTGTCCCGCGAGGACTCCAGCCGCGCCGCGCTGATCGGCGCCGGCGAGCAGGCGCGCTTGCAGCTCAAGGCCCTGTGCCTGGTGCGTGATATCCGCAGCGCGACCGTCTGGGCGCGGGACGCGGACAAGGCCCGCGAGTGCGCCGCCGAGCTGAGTTGCAGCCTGGGCCTCCCGGTGGAGGCAGCCGCCAGCGTCGACGCCGCCCTGGATGGCGCCGACATCGCCATCACCACCACGCCCAGCCGCGAACCGCTGATCAAGCGCCGCCACCTGCATCCCGGCCTGCACATCACCGCCATGGGTTCGGACGCCGAGCACAAGAACGAGATCGCCGCCGACGCCCTGGTGGCGGTGGACCGCTACGTCGCCGACCGCCTCAGCCAGACCCGCGTCCTCGGCGAACTGCACCACGCCATCGCCGCCGGCCTGGTGGCGCCCGACGCCAACTTCGCCGAGCTCGGCCAGGTCATCGCCGGGCAGCAGCCGGGGCGCCGCTCGGCCAGTGACATCACGCTCTGTGACCTCACCGGCACCGGGGCCCAGGACACCGCCATCGCCGGGCTCGCGTACCACCGCGCCCAGCGCATGGGCAAGGGCTTCACCTTCCACAGCTGATCCACGCCTACCACCCAACGAGGGCATCGCCATGTCCGCACCACCGATCCAGCCGAACCTCCCCTTCGAGCGTTCGGAATACGCCCAGCGCCTGGCCAAGGTGCGCGCCTCCATGCAGGAGCGCGGCCTGGAACTGCTGCTGGTTTCCGACCCGTCCAACATGGCCTGGCTCACCGGCTATGACGGCTGGTCCTTCTACGTCCACCAGTGCGTGCTGCTGGCGCTGGACGGCGAGCCGGTCTGGTTCGGCCGGGGCCAGGACGCCAACGGCGCGCGCCGCACCGTGTTCATGGACCCGGCCAATATCGTCGGCTACCCCGACCACTACGTGCAGTCCACCGAACGCCACCCCATGGATTACCTGGCGCTCGAAGTGATCGCCGCGCGCGGCTGGGACGCCCTGACCATCGGCGTCGAGCTGGACAACTACTACTTCAGCGCGGCGGCCTACCAGTCGCTGCACAAGCACTTGCCGAAGGCGCGCTTCCGGGACGCCACGGCGCTGGTCAACTGGCAGCGGGCGATCAAGTCGCCCCGCGAGATCGAGTACATGCGCATCGCTGCGCGGATCGTCGAAGGCATGCACACGCGCATCCTCGAACGCATCGAGCCGGGCATGCGCAAGAACGAACTGGTGGCGGAGATCTATGACGCCGGCATCCGTGGTGCCGACGGCCACGGCGGCGACTACCCGGCCATCGTGCCGCTGCTGCCCACCGGGGTGGACGCCAGCGCGCCGCACCTGACCTGGGACGACGCGCCCTTCGAACGCGGCGCCGGCACCTTCTTCGAGATCGCCGGCTGCTACAAGCGCTACCACTGCCCGCTGTCGCGCACGATCTACCTGGGCAAGCCGCCGCAGCATTTCCTCGACGGCGAGAAGGCCGTGGTCGAAGGCATCGCCGCCGGCCTGGACGCCGCCAAGCCGGGCAACACCACCGGCGATATCGCCCGCGCCTTCTTTGGCGTGCTGGCCAAGTTCGGCATCCACAAGGACAGCCGCTGCGGCTACCCGATCGGGATCAGTTATCCGCCGGACTGGGGCGAGCGCACCATGAGCCTGCGGCCGAACGACAACAGCGTGCTGCAGCCGGGTATGACCTTCCACTTCATGCCGGGCCTGTGGCTGGACGACTGGGGGCTGGAGATCACCGAAAGCATCCTGATCACCGACAACGGCGTGGAAACCCTCTGCAACTATCCGCGCCAACTCTTCGTGAAGGACTGAGCCATGAACGCAGCCCTGCGGGACAACCCCATCAGCCCGACCGTGGATTTCGCGCGCGACGGCGTGCAGCACGGTCACCTCAAGCTGCCCTACTCGCGCGACGATTCCGCCTGGGGCGCGGTGATGATCCCCATTACCGTGGTGAAGAACGGCGCGGGTCCCACCGCGCTGCTCACCGGCGGCAACCACGGCGACGAGTACGAGGGCCCGGTGGCGCTGGCCAAGCTGGCCCAGCAGCTGCAGGCCAGCGAGGTGCGGGGCCGGGTGATCATCGTGCCGTTCATGAACACGCCGGCCTTCCTCGCCGGCCGGCGGACCTCGCCCATCGACGCCGGCAACCTCAACCGCAGCTTCCCCGGCAAGCCGGACGGCACGGTGACGCAGAAGATCGCCGACTACTTCCAGCGCTACCTGCTGCCGCTGGCGGACCTGGTGCTGGATATCCATTCCGGCGGCAAGACCCTGGACTTCCTGCCCTTCGCCGCCTGCCACGTGCTGCCGGACAAGGCCCAGCAGGAGTGTGCCGAAGCGGCCATGCAGGCCTTCGGCGCGCCCTGGTGCATGCGCATGCTGGAGCTGGACGCGGTGGGCATGTACGACACCGCGGCGGAGGAACAGGGCAAGGTCTTCATCACCACCGAACTGGGTGGCGGCGGCACCAGCAGCGCGCGCACCGTCGCCATCGCCGAGCGCGGGGTGCGCAATGTGCTGATCCATGCCGGCATCCTCGCCGGCGAGCCCGCGCCCGCCGAGTCGGTGCTGCTCGACATGCCCGACGGCGACTGCTTCGTGTCGAGCACCCACAGCGGCCTGCTGGAGATGTGCCGCGACCTCGGCGAGCGGGTGGAGCAGGGCGAGGTGATCGCCCGCGTGCATGACGTGCAGCGCACCGGCACGCCGGCCGTTGAATACCGCGCCAAGCGCAGCGGCCTGCTCGCGGCCCGGCATTTCCCCGGGCTGGTGCAGAGTGGCGACACCCTCGCGGTAATCGCCGACGTTCTGGGCTGAAACAGCGGCGCCGCCCACCCGGGCGGCGCTTCGGGCCGACGGGAGGCTCCATGTACAAGCTCGATCGCTACGATCTGAAGATCCTCCGCCTGCTGGCCGAGGACGGGCGCATCACCAAGTCGCGCCTGGCCGAGGAGATCAACCTCTCCGTCAGCCCCGCCTGGGAGCGGGTACGCAAGTTGGAGGAAGCCGGGCTGATCAAGGGCTACCGGGCGGTGATCGACTGGGCCGCGCTGTTCAAGACCAGCCAGGTCCTGGTGGAGATCACCCTCGCCCGCCACACCGCCCAGGACATGCGCCGCTTCGAGCAGCGCCTGCGCGACGCACCGGAAGTGGTGCACTGCTATGCAACCGGTGGCGGCGTGGACTACATCGCCATGATCCAGGCCCACGACATCGACCACTACCAGCGCTTCGTCGACCAGCTGCTGCTGGAAGACCTCGGCATCGAGCGCTACTTCACCTACATCGTCACCAAGACGATCAAGGCCGGCGAAGCGGAACCGCTGGTGCCGGAGGGTTACTTCGGCTAAGGCTCCGAGCGAATTCATTCGCGAAAGGACCGTAGTTCGTAGGATGGGTCGGGCGGCGTTCCGCGAGCGGAGCGATACCCATGCGGACGGGGCTGATGGGTATCGCTCCGCTCCACCGCATCCTACAAGCCTGAATCGACATACCGCGCGTGCTCCTACAGGCCCGCCGCATGTTTTTCTTCCACACCCCCGATCAACCGAAAAAACACCCAGCGCCACCCCCCGAAAAGCGAAAACCCCGCAGGCCGCGACTCCCTAGCATGGAGCCCAGATCAACGAGAACGGAGGCCCAGGCCATGCCGCTGAATCATCCTCTGCTGTTCAAGTCGCTCTGCTACCTCGATGGCCATTGGGTCCATAGCGAGAGCGGCGCCAGCATTGCCGTGCACAACCCCGCCGACCAGAGCCTGATCGGCCATGTCCCGCTGCTCGACCCGGCGCAGATCCGCGCCGCCGTGGATGCCGCCGAGAAGGCCTTCCCGGCCTGGCGCCGCGCCAGCCTGGACCAGCGCGCCCAGCACCTGCGCCGCTGGGCCGAGCTGATCCTCGAGCACAAGGAAGACCTTGCCCAGATCCTCAGCCTGGAACAGGGCAAGCCGCTGTTCGAGGCCCGTGGCGAGATCGAGTACGCCGCCAGCTTCATCCCCTGGTTCGCCGAACAGGCCCGGCGCCTGGACGGCCGCACCATCCCCAGTCACATCCCCGGCGCCCACCTGGGCACGGTGATGGAGCCGGTGGGCGTGGTGGCCCTGCTGACGCCGTGGAACTTCCCCTCGGCGATGATCACCCGCAAGGCCGCCGCCGCCCTCGCCGCCGGCTGCACCCTGGTGGTCAAGCCGGCCCACGAGACGCCCTACTCCGCCTTCGCCCTGGCCCAGCTGGCCGAGGAGGCGGGCTTCCCCGCCGGCGTGTTCAACGTCGTGCTCGGCGAACCGCAGATGGCCATGGAGACCCTGGTGCGCGACAGCCGCGTGCGCGCGGTGAGCTTCACCGGCTCGACCCGGGTCGGCAAGCTGGTGCTTCAGGCCGCCGCGACCGAGGTGAAGAAGGTCGCCCTGGAGCTGGGTGGCAACGCGCCCTTCATCGTCTGCGCCGATGCCGACCTGGAGCAGGCGGTGAAATTCGCCATCGACGCCAAGTTCCAGACCTCCGGCCAGGACTGCTGCGCCGCCAACCGCATCCTGGTGGCGCGCGAGCTCTATGAGCCCTTCCTCGAACGCTTCGCCCGCGCCGTGCGCGAACTGCGGGTCGGCCCCGGCCTCGATGAGCGCAGCCAGATCGGCCCGCTGATGCACCAGGCCGCCTTCGACAGCACCGACGCCCGCGTGCGTGACGCCCTCGATCAGGGCGCCCGCCTGCTGGCCGGCGGCGAACCCCATGCCCTGGGCGGCTGGTTCTACCAGCCGACCCTGCTGGCCGACGTGACCCCCGAGATGCGCATCTGGCGCGAGGAGAACTTCGCCCCCATCGCCGGGGTCACTCCCTACGACAGCCTGGAAGAAGCCGTCGCCCTGGCCAACGACAGCGAGTACGGCCTGGCTGCCTACATCTGCTCCCAGCGCGTGGACCGCATCTGGCCGCTGATGCGCCAGCTGGAGTTCGCCATGGTCGCGGTCAACGGCGCCAAGTTCACCGGCCACCCTATTCCCTTCGGCGGCATGAAGGCCTCGGGCCTGGGCCGCGAAGGCGGCAGCGAAGGCTTCGAACCCTTCGTCGAAACCAAATACTTCTGCCTGCACCACGGGCAATTCTGAGCCAGCGAGGAATCCGACATGAGCGACTACGCCAAACTCTTCGAGCAGGACCGCGCGCACTTCATGCACCCGTCCACCCACGCCCATGACCATGCCAGCGGAGCATTGCCCGGCCGCATCATCACCGGCGCCTCGGGCGTGCGCATCCGCGACCACCAGGGCCGCGAGCTGCTGGATGCCTTCGCCGGCCTGTACTGCGTGAACATCGGCTACGGCCGCACCGAGGTGGCCGAGGCCATCTATGAGCAAGCCAAGCAACTGGCCTACTACCACACCTACGTGGGCCACTCGAGCGAGGCCATCATCGAGCTCTCGGCGCGCATCATCGACTGGGCGCCGGCCGGGATGAAGAAGGTCTACTACGGCATGTCCGGCTCGGACGCCAACGAGACCCAGATCAAGCTGGTGCGCTACTACAACAACGTGCTCGGCCGCCCGCAGAAGAAGAAGATCATCTCCCGCCAGCGCGGCTACCACGGCTCGGGCCTGGTCACCGGCAGCCTCACCGGCCTGGCGAGCTTCCATCAGCACTTCGACCTGCCGGTGGAAGGCGTCAAGCACACCCTCTGCCCGCACTTCTACAAGGCGCCGGCAGGCATGGACGAGGCAGCCTTCGTGCGTTACTGCGCCGAGGAGCTGGAGAAACTGATCCTCGCCGAGGGCCCGGACACCGTGGCCGCCTTCATCGGCGAGCCGGTGATGGGCACCGGCGGCATCATCGTCCCGCCCAAGGGCTACTGGCAGGCGATCCAGGCGGTGCTGGCGAAGTACGACATCCTGCTGATCGCCGACGAGGTGGTCTGCGCCTTCGGCCGCGTGGGCGACAAGATGGGCAGCCAGCGCTACGGCATCAAGCCGGACCTGATCACCACCGCCAAGGGCCTGACCAGCGCCTACGCGCCGCTGTCGGCGGTGATCGTCGGCGAGAAGGTGTGGGACGTGATCGACAACGCCTCCACCACCCAGGGCGCCATGGGCCATGGCTGGACCTATTCCGGCCACCCGGTCTGCGCGGCGGCGGCTCTGGCCAACCTGGACATCCTCGAGCGGGAGAACATCACCGCCAATGCCGGCGAGGTGGGTGGCTACCTGAACCAGCGGCTGCGCCAGACCTTCGAAGGCCATCCGCTGGTGGGCGAGGTGCGCGGCGACGGCATGCTGGCCGCCCTGGAGTTCATGGCCGACCGCGAGGCGCGCACGCCCTTCGATGCCAGCCTCAAGGTGGGGCCGCGGGTCTCGGCGGCCTGCCTGGAGCGCGGCATGATCGCCCGCGCCATGCCCCACGGCGACATCCTCGGCTTCGCCCCGCCGCTGGTTCTGACCCGCGCCGAGGCCGACGAGGTCGTCGCCATCGCCAAGGCGGCGGTGGATCAGGTGGCGTCGGAAGTGCTTTGAGAAAAAACGGCCCCGCCTCCCGGCGGGGCCGCTGGTGCAGGGTGGGCCGGGCGGCGCTCCGCTTCAGCCCAGGCGGTAAAGAGCTGGTGGGCTGAAACCCACCCTACGGTGCTACATCAAGACCTAAGCGCGCTTGTCCAGGCGCTTGAGGAACACGGTCATTTCCTTCTCCGCCTGCTTGTCACCGTGGGCCTGGGCGGCCGCCAGGCCTTCGGTCCAGGCCGCGCGGGCGGCGGCGAAGTCGCTCTCGGCCTCCAGCGCCTTGCCCAGCAGCTTCCAGGCGGCCGAATATTTCGGGTCCTGTTCGACGCAGCGGCGCAGGTGCTCGGCGGCCTTGGCCGCGTCACCCTGGTCGAGGTAACCCTTGCCCAGGCCGAAGCGAAGCAGCGGATTGTCCACGCCCCTGGCCAGCATCTTTTCCAGTGATTCGATCATGCCCCGTCCTCTCCTGCGTGTGGTTCGCCATTGTGCCGGTCAGAAGCGCCAGAAGGCAGGGCTGAGGAGGATCAGCAGGGAAAACACTTCCAGCCGGCCCAGCACCATGGCCAGGCTCAGCACCAGCTTGGCACTGTCGGGCAGGTTGGCATAGTGCAGGGCGGCGTCGCCCAGGGCGGGGCCGAGGTTGTTCATGCAGGAGGCCAGGGCGGAAAAGGCGGTCAGCTGGTCCAGGCCGAGCGCGAGCAGGACCAGCAGGAGCACGACGAAGGTCAGCAGGTAGATCGAGCAGAAGCCCCAGACCGATTCCATCACCCGGTCCGGGATGTGCCGGCGACCCAGCTTGACGCTGAACACGCCGTTGGGATGCAGCAGGCGCTGGAACTCCCTGATCCCCTGGCGATAGACCAGCAGGATGCGCATCACCTTCATGCCGCCGCCGGTGGAACCGGCGCAGGCGCCGATGAAGGTGGTGTAGAGCAGCAGGTACGGCAGCAGCGTCGGCCAGGTGCTGAAGTCGGCCAGGCCGAAGCCCGTGGTGGTGGCGATGGACACCACCATGAAGGCCGCATAACGCAGCGACTGCCAAGGCTGCTCGTAGTGCTGGTGGATCATCAGCGTGGTCGCGCAGATCAGGAACACCGCGAACAGCAGCAGGAGGTAGCTGCGGCACTCCGCGTCGCGCAGGTAATGCCGCAGGCTGCGGCTGCGCCAGGCGAGGAAGTGCAGGCCGAAATTGATCCCGGAGACGACCAGGAAGAACATGCAGATCAGCTCGATCAGCGGGCTGTCGAAGTAGCCGATGCTGGCGTCGTGGGTGGAGAAGCCACCGATGGCGATGGTCGAGAAGCTGTGGCCGATGGCGTCGAACAGGCTCATGCCGGCTGCCCAGTAGGCCAGGGCGCAGGCCAGGGTCAGCCCGCAGTAGAGCAGCCAGAGGGTCTTGGCGGTTTCGGCGATGCGTGGCGAGAGCTTCTGCTCCTTCAGCGGGCCGGGCATTTCCGCCCGGTACAGCTGCATGCCGCCGATGCCGAGCATCGGCATGATGGCCACCGCCAGCACGATGATGCCCATGCCGCCGAACCATTGCAGCTGCTGACGGTAGTAGAGGACCGCCCTGGGCAGCCGGTCGAGGCCGGTGAGCACGGTGGCGCCGGTGGTGCTGATGCCGGAGACGGACTCGAACAGCGCATCCACCGGCGTCATGCGCGGGTTGTCGATCAGCAGGAAGGGAATGCTGCCGAAGCTGCCGAGCACGATCCAGAACAGCGCGGTGATCAGGTAGCCGTCGCGGATCCGCAGCTCCTCGCGGGCGCCGCGCACCGGCAGCCAGGTGAGCAGGCCGGTGGCCAGGGTGATCAGCAGGGCGAGAAGGAATCCGGACCAGGCGCCTTCGCCGTAGTAGAGGTCGATCAGCAGCGGCGGCAGTTGGGTGCAGCTGAACAGCATCAGCAGCACGCCGAAGATGCGGCGGATGGCAGCGTGGCGAGGGGCGCACGAGGCGGAAGGTGGCAGGGCGAAGGTTGTCGGGCGTTGTGAGCGATGCCGGGAACTGAGGCTGGACATGGACCGGGCGGGTTCGGAAATGCAGGGGGCCGAACCCTAACCCCGGGGCACGCAGGCCGGATGTAGGCTGAGGCCGAAATGGTCTGCGAATTATCCGCAAACCACTTCCGCACCTCGGCGCATCAGACTCAGAAGAAGGTCAGTCCGACCTGGAACAGGCGCTCGGCGTCACGGATGTACTTCTTGTCCACGAGGAACAGGATCACGTGGTCACCGGATTCGATCACGGTGTCGTCGTGGGCGATCAGCACTTCCTCGTCGCGGATGATGGCGCCGATGGTGGTGCCTGGCGGCAGGGCGATGTCCTCGATCATCTTGCCCACCACCTTGCTCGACTTGGCGTCGCCGTGGGCGATGGCCTCGATGGCCTCGGCCGCGCCACGGCGCAGCGAGTGCACGCTGACGATATCGCCACGGCGTACGTGGGTCAGCAGGGTGCCGATGGTGGCCAGCTGCGGGCTGATGGCGATGTCGATGTCGCCGCCTTGCACCAGGTCCACGTAGGCCGGGTTGTTGATGATGGTCATCACCTTGCGCGCGCCAAGGCGCTTGGCCAGCAGCGAGGACATGATGTTGGCCTCGTCGTCGTTGGTCAGGGCGAGGAAGATGTCCGCGTCGCTGATGTTCTCCTCTACCAGCAGGTCGCGGTCGGAGGCGCTGCCCTGGAGCACGATGGTGCTGTCCAGGACTTCCGAGAGATGGCGGCAGCGCGCCGCATTCATCTCGATGATCTTCACCTGGTAACGGCTCTCGATGGCCTCGGCCAGGCGCTCACCGATATGGCCGCCGCCGGCGATCACCACGCGCTTGTAGCTGTCTTCCAGGCGGCGCAGCTCGCTCATCACGGCGCGGATGTGCGCCTTGGCGGCGATGAAGAAGACTTCGTCGTCGGCCTCGATCACCGTGTCGCCCTTGGGCAGGATCGGCCGGTTGCGGCGGAAGATGGCGGCCACGCGCGTATCCACGTTGGGCATGTGCTCGCGGATCTGGCGCAGCTCATGGCCCACCAGCGGGCCGCCGTAGTAAGCCTTGACTCCCACCAGCTGGGCCTTGCCTTCGGCGAAGTCGATCACCTGCAGGGCACCGGGATACTCGATCAGGCGCTTGATGTAGTTGGTCACCACCTGCTCGGGGCTGATCAGTACATCCACCGGAATGGCTTCGTTGTCGAACAGGCCGGCGCGGGTCAGGTAGGCCGCTTCACGTACCCGGGCGATCTTGGTCGGGGTGTGGAAGAAGGTGTAGGCCACCTGGCAGGCGACCATGTTCACTTCGTCGCTATTGGTCACCGCCACCAGCATGTCGGCATCGTCGGCACCGGCCTGGCGCAGCACGGTGGGAAAGGAACCGCGGCCCTGCACGGTTCGGATGTCGAGGCGATCACCGAGGTCGCGCAGGCGGTCGCCATCGGTGTCCACCACCGTGATGTCGTTGGCCTCGTCGGAAAGGTGTTCGGCGAGCGTACCGCCCACCTGGCCTGCACCGAGAATGATGATCTTCACTGCTAGCTCCGTTAGCCGCGTGGCGAGGCGGCGATCTTGATCAGCTTGGCATAGTAGAAACCGTCATGGCCGTCTTCCTGTGCCAGCAACTGGCGGCCATGGGGTTGCTTCAGCCCGTAGGTGCCGGGGATGTCCAGCTCCCGGGCGCCCGGCGTACGGGCAAGGAAGGCGGCGATGTTGTCGCTGTTCTCCCGGGGCAGCGTGGAACAGGTGGCGTAGAGCAGCACGCCGCCCACTTCCAGGGTCGGCCAGAGGGCGTCCAGCAGCTCGCCCTGGAGCTGGGCCAGGGCCGGGATGTCGTCTTCCTTGCGCGTCAGCTTGATGTCCGGGTGGCGGCGGATCACGCCGGTGGCCGAGCAGGGCGCGTCCAGCAGGATGCGCTGGAACGGCTTGCCGTCCCACCAACCGGCGGTGTCGCGGCCGTCGGCGGCGATCAGCCGGGCGTCCAGGCCGAGGCGGTCGAGGTTCTCGCGCACTCGCACCAGGCGGCTTTCTTCCAGGTCCACGGCCACCACTTCGGCGAGGCCCGCTTCGGCCTCCAGCAGGTGGCAGGTCTTGCCGCCGGGGGCGCAGCAGGCGTCCAGCACCCGCTGTCCGGGGGCCAGCTCAAGCAGGTCGGCCGCCAGTTGCGCGGCTTCGTCCTGCACGCTGACGCGGCCTTCGGCGAAGCCGGGCAGGGTCTTCACATCGCGCGCTTCCGCAAGGCGAATGCCGTCTCGGCTGAAGGCGCAGGGTTCGGCGGCGATGCCGGCGTGCGCCAGTTCGGCCAGGTAGGTGTCGCGGCTGCCGTGGCGGCGATTGACCCGGAGAATCAGCGGCGGATGGGCATTGTTCGCCGCGCAGACCGCCTCCCAGTGCTCCGGCCAGGCGGCCTTGAGGGCCTTCTGCAACCAGCGCGGGTGGGCGGTGCGTGCCGCCGGATCGCGTTCGAGCTCGGCGAAGATCGCTTCGCCCTGGCGCTGGGCATTGCGCAGCACGGCATTGAGCAGGCCCTTGGCCCAGGGTTTCTTCAGCTTGTCCGCGCAGCCGACGGTTTCACCGATGGCTGCGTGGGCGGGGATGCGGGTATGGAAGAGCTGGTAGAGGCCGACCAGCAGCAGCGCCTCCACGTCCTTGTCGGCGGTCTTGAAGGGCTTCTGCAGCAGGCGCTCGGCCAGTGCGGCGAGGCGCGGCTGCCAGCGGGCGGCACCGAAGGCGAGGTCCTGGGCCAGGGCGCGATCGCGAGGCTCCACCTTGTCCAGTTGCGCTGGCAGGCTGCCGCCGAGGGACGCCTTGCCGGAAAGCACCGCGGCGAGGGCTCGGGCGGCGGCGAGACGTGGATTCATGCGCCCAGCACCTTGCCCACGGCGAACTGCTCGCGACGGCTATTGAAGAGGTCGGCGAAGTTCAGCGGCTTGCCACCGGGCAATTGCAGGCGGGTCAGGCGCAGGGCGCCGTCGCCACAGGCCACGGTCAGCCCGTCCTTGCTGGCGGCCAGTATCTGGCCGGGCGCGCCCTTGCCTTCGCCCAGGGTGGCGGCGAGCACCTTCAGCGGCTCGCCGTCGAGGGCGCTGTGGCAGATGGGCCAGGGGTTGAAGGCGCGTACCAGGCGTTCCAGCTCCACCGCCGAGCGGCTCCAGTCGAGGCGCGCCTCATCCTTGTTCAGCTTGTGGGCGTAGTTGGCCAGGGCGTCGTCCTGCACTTCGCCTTTCAAGGTACCGGCGGCGAGACCTTCGATGGCCTCCAGCACGGCCTTCGGACCCAATTGCGCGAGGCGGTCGTGCAGGCTGCCGCCAGTGTCATCCGCACTGATCCGGGTGGTGACCTTGAGCAGCATAGGTCCGGTATCGAGGCCGGCCTCCATCTGCATCACGGTGACGCCGCTTTCCGCGTCTCCGGCTTGCACCGCGCGCTGGATCGGCGCCGCGCCGCGCCAACGCGGGAGCAGCGAGGCATGGCTGTTGATGCAGCCGAGACGCGGGGTGTCGAGCACCACCTGCGGCAGGATCAGGCCGTAGGCGACTACCACCATCAGGTCGGCGCCAAGGGCCTTGAGCTCGGCCTGGGCGGCCGGATCACGCAGGGTCGGCGGTTGCAGCACCGCAATGCCGTGTTCGACCGCCAGTTGCTTGACCGGGCTCGGCATCAGCTTCTGGCCGCGACCGGCCGGGCGGTCCGGCTGGGTGTAGACGGCGATGACCTGGTGGCGGGAATCCAGCAGGGCCTTGAGGTGCTCGGCGGCGAACTCGGGGGTGCCGGCGAAGACGAGGCGCAATGGCTCGGTCATGGGGAAGTCACCAAAAAGAAAAGGCTTGCCGGGGCAAGCCTTTGGGATCGGGGAATCAAGCCTGCTGGCGGTGCTGCTTTTCCAGCTTCTTCTTGATTCGGTCGCGCTTGAGGGACGACAGGTAGTCGACGAAGAGCTTGCCGTTGAGGTGGTCGCACTCGTGCTGGATGCACACGGCCAACAGGCCTTCGGCGATCAGTTCATAGGGCTGGCCGTCGCGGTCCAGGGCCTTGATCTTCACCTTCTGCGGGCGATCGACGTTCTCATAGAAGCCCGGAACCGACAGACAGCCTTCCTGATACTGGTCCATCTGGTCGGTCAGGGACTCGAACTCGGGGTTGATGAAGACCCGTGGCTCGGATTTGTCTTCCGACAGGTCCATCACCACCACACGTTTGTGGACGTTCACCTGGGTGGCGGCCAAGCCGATACCGGGAGCGTCGTACATGGTTTCGAACATGTCGTCGATCAGCTTGCGGATGGAGTCGTCGACCACCTCCACCGGTTTGGCGATGGTGCGCAACCGCGGATCGGGGAATTCGAGAATGTTCAGAATCGCCATATGCGTTTGTGATGCACTTGTGGAATAAGTTGAAAATCCGCTGCTAAGATGGTGCGCAGCATCGAAAAACGGCTGCAGAGCCCGGTTGGGGCGGCTCTCAGGGCGTTTCATGTGAATGAACATAATAAAGGGATTCACCGCATGAGGAAATCACTACTCGCCCTGCTGCTCCTGGCCGCCAGTGGCCTGACCCAGGCTGCGGTGGAACTCAAGGAAGGGCACCCCGAGCGCTATACCGTCGTCAAGGGCGATACGCTCTGGGATATCTCGGGCAAGTTCCTTAGCCAGCCGTGGAAATGGCCGGAGATCTGGCACGCCAACCCGCAGATCGAGAACCCGCATCTTATCTACCCCGGCGATGTGCTCAGCCTGGTCTACGTCGATGGCCAACCACGCCTGATGCTGAACCGCGGCGCGTCCCGCGGCACCATCAAGCTGTCGCCCACCGTGCGCAGCACGCCGATGGCCGAAGCCATCCCGGCCATTCCGCTGGAAGCCATCAACGCCTTCCTGCTGAGCAACCGCATCATCGACGATCCCAAGGAGTTCGAGGGCGCGCCCTACGTTGTCGCCGGCAACGCCGAACGCGTGGTCAGCGGCGCCGGTGACCGCGTCTATGCCCGTGGCAACTTCTCCCAGGAGCAGCCGGCCTACGGCATCTTCCGCCAGGGCAAGACCTACCTGGATCCGGAAACCAAGGAGTTCCTCGGCATCAACGCCGACGACATCGGTGGCGGCGAAATGGTCGCCGACGAGGGTGATATCGGTACCCTGCAGCTGACCCGCTCCACCCAGGAAGTCCGCCTGGGCGACCGCCTGTTCCCCACCGAGGAACGCGCGATCAACTCCACCTTCATGCCCAGCGCGCCGGATCGCGACATCAGCGGCGTGATCCTCGATGTACCGCGCGGCGTGACCCAGATCGGCCAGTTCGATGTGGTGACGATCAACAAGGGCAAGCGCGACGGCCTGGTGGAAGGCAACGTGCTGGCGGTCTACAAGACCGGCGAAACTGTCCGTGACCGCATCACCGACGAGTTCATCAAGGTCCCGGACGAGCGCGCCGGCCTGCTGATGGTGTTCCGCACCTACGACAAGCTCAGCTACGGCCTGGTACTCGCCGCTACCCGTCAGCTGGCGGTGCTGGACAAGGTACACAACCCGTAACACCTCCAGGCCCCCGCCATGCGGGGGCTTGTTGTATTGATGGCGGTTCTGCCGCGATTGCGGCGCGATCAAGGACCGATCGAATGCCATCAATCTCCCCTGCCGAGCTGGATGCTCGCCTTCGTCTGCATCACCTCCCCGAACTTGGCCCCGCGCGTTTCCGTCGCCTGATCGAAGCCTTTGGTTCCGCCTCCGCAGCCCTCAGCGCTCCGGCCTCTGCCTGGCGATCGCTGGGCATGCCGGAAGCCTCAGCCGCCCCACGACGTAGCCCGGAGATCCGTGATGCGGCCGCCCGCGCCCTGGCCTGGCAGGAGCGCCCCGGCCACCAGTTGCTGTGCTGGGACTCTCCCGACTACCCCGCCCTGCTGGCCGAACTCGGCAATGCGCCGCCGCTGCTGTATGTCGCCGGTGATGCAACCCTGCTTGAGCGTCCGCAACTGGCCATGGTCGGCAGCCGCCGCGCTTCGGTGGCCGGCCTGGATACCGCTCGCGCCTTTGCCCGCAGCCTGGCCGGTGGTGGTTTCGTCATCACCAGCGGCCTGGCCCTGGGCATCGATGGCGCTGCCCATCTGGGCGCACTGGAGGTCGAGGGCGCGACAGTGGCGGTGCTCGGCACCGGTCTCGAGCGCGTCTATCCCGATCGCCACCGAGGCCTGGCAGCGCGCATCGTCGACGAAGGCGGCGCACTGGTGTCCGAACTGCCGCTGGAATGTCCGCCCCAGCCGGCCAACTTTCCACGACGCAATCGCATCATCAGTGGGCTGTCCCTCGGTGTCCTGGTGGTGGAAGCCAGCCCCTCCAGCGGTTCGCTGATCACCGCGCGCCTGGCCGCCGAGCAGGGGCGCGAGGTCTACGCCATACCCGGCTCCATCCACCATCCCGGCGCCCGTGGCTGTCACCAGCTGATTCGCGAAGGAGCGGCTCTGGTGGAGAAGGTCGAAGACATTCTCGAAGCGCTGCGCGGCTGGCAGGCGGTGGCGTCCGAACCGCGAATCGAGGCGCCCCTCCAGGAGGCACATCCGCTGCTCGATCTGTTGCGTGCGGCGCCCTACAGCAGCGAAGGCCTGGCCCTTGCCAGCGGCTGGGAACTGCCGCGCGTGCTCGCCGAACTCACCGACCTGGAGCTGATGGGCCGCGTCGCCCGTGAGGCGGGCTGCTGGGTGCATCGCCAAGGTTGAGCCCTGTACACTCTGGCGATCCAGTATTGCGGGAGCGGGTGATGGTAAGCAGTTGGCGTGTGCAGCAAGTGGCGCGGATCGTGCGTGAAGGCGGGGTTATCGCCTATCCCACCGAGGCGGTCTGGGGCCTGGGTTGCGACCCCTGGAACGAGGACGCAGTCTATCGCCTGCTGGCGCTCAAGGAGCGTCCCGTGGAGAAGGGCGTGATCCTGGTGGCGGACAACATCCGCCAGTTCGACTTCCTCCTCGAGGGCCTCCCGGACGCCTGGATAGACAAGCTCGCCAGCACCTGGCCGGGCCCCAACACCTGGCTGGTGCCGCACCAGGACCTGCTGCCGGAGTGGATCACAGGCCGGCACGATAGCGTCGCCCTGCGCGTCAGCGACCATCCGCTGGTGCGTGACCTGTGCGCCCTAACCGGGCCGCTGGTTTCCACCTCCGCCAACCCGTCGGGCCGTCCGGCCGCGTACTCGCGACTGCGCGTCCAGCAGTACTTTGGTTATGAGCTGGACGCAGTGCTGGGGGGCGCCCTCGGTGGACGACGCAACCCCAGCGTGATTCGCGACCTGGCCAGCGGGCGCGTCCTCAGGGGATAAGCACGGTCGAGCCGGTGGTCTGGCGGCTGGCCAGGGCGGTGTGTGCCTTGGCAGCGTCGGCCAGGGCGAAGCGCTGGTTCACCTCCACCTTGATGCGGCCGTCGGCGATCAGCCCGAACAGCTCATCGGCCATGGCCTGCAGGCGTTCCGGCGTGTTGGCGTAGCCAAACAGCGTCGGCCGGGTGACGAAGAGCGAGCCCTTCTGCGCCAGGATGCCCAGGTTCACCCCGGTCACCGGCCCCGAGGCGTTGCCGAAACTGACCATCAGGCCGCGCGGCGCCACGCAGTCCAGCGAGATCTCCCAGGTGTCCTTGCCTACCGAGTCATAGACCACCGGGCACTTGGCGCCGTTGGTGAGCTCCAGCACCCTTTGCGCCACGTTCTCATGGCTGTAGTCGATGGTCGCCCAGGCTCCGTTGGCCTTGGCCTGCGCGGCCTTTTCCGCCGAGCTGACGGTGCCGATCAGCTTCACGCCAAGGGCGCGGGCCCACTGACAGGCAATCAGCCCCACACCGCCGGCGGCGGCGTGGAAGAGAATGGTTTCGCCACCCTGCAGCGGGAAGGTCTGGCGCAGCAGGTACTGCACGGTCAGGCCCTTGAGCATTACCGCCGCAGCCTGTTCGAAGCTGATGCTGTCGGGCAGGCGCACCAGCTTGTCCGCCGGCAGCACGTGTAATTCGCTGTAGGCGCCCAGCGGCCCCGTGGCGTAGGCGACGCGATCACCCACCTTGAACTGGGTCACCGCGCTGCCCACCGCCTCCACCTCGCCGGCGCCTTCGGTGCCGAGACTGGTGGGGAAGTTCGGCGCCGGGTAGAGGCCGCTGCGGTAGTAGGTGTCGATGAAGTTCAGGCCGATGGCGCGGTTGCGCACGCGCACTTCATGCGGCCCCGGCTCCGCCGGCTGGTAGTCCGCGAACTCGAGGACTTCCGGACCGCCGTAGGCGGAGAACTGGATGCGTTTGGCCATGCTTTCAACCTCCTGGTCGGAAAGCCCCCATCCAACGCCTCGCCTTGATTCCCGTCAAGCCACCAGGGCCCTCGGGCGGTGGTATGCTTGCCTGCTCATTTTTCCGCCACTCCACCTGCTCCCAGGGTTGACCACGTGACTGACCGTATCGAGGCCGTGAAGGCCTACCTGCTCGATCTGCAAGACCGCATCTGCGCCGCACTCGCGGCCGAGGATGGCATGACCGGTTTCTACGAGGACGCCTGGACCCGTCCCGCCGGTGGTGGCGGCCGTACGCGGGTGATCGAGAACGGCGCGCTGATCGAGAAGGGTGGCGTGAACTTCTCCCACGTGTTCGGCGCCAACCTGCCGCCATCGGCCAGCGCCCACCGTCCGGAACTGGCCGGGCGTGGCTTCCAGGCCCTCGGCGTATCCCTGGTGATCCACCCGGAAAACCCCCACGTACCCACCTCCCACGCCAATGTGCGCTTCTTCTGCGCCGAGAAGGAAGGCGAAGAGCCGGTCTGGTGGTTCGGCGGCGGTTTCGACCTGACTCCCTACTACGCCGTCGAAGAGGACTGCGTGCTCTGGCACAAGGTGGCCCGAGACGCTTGCGCGCCCTTCGGCGCCGACGTCTATCCGCGCTACAAGGAATGGTGCGACCGCTACTTCCACCTCAAGCATCGCAACGAGCCGCGTGGCATCGGCGGCCTGTTCTTCGACGACCTGAACCAGTGGGATTTCGACACCAGCTTCGCCTTCATGCGCGCCATCGGTGATGCCTACCTGGACGCCTACCTGCCGATCCTGAAGAAGCGCAAAGACACTCCCTTCACCGAGCAACAGCGCGAGTTCCAGGCGTTCCGCCGTGGCCGCTACGTGGAGTTCAACCTGGTGTTCGACCGCGGCACCCTGTTCGGCCTGCAATCCGGTGGTCGCACCGAGTCCATCCTCATGTCCCTGCCGCCGCACGTGCGCTGGGGCTATGACTGGAAACCCGAGCCGGGCAGCGAGGAAGCGCGCCTGACCGAGTACTTCCTCAAGGATCGCGACTGGCTCGGGGAGGCAGGGCTGTGACCGATCGCTACTGTGTCTTCGGCAACCCCATCGGCCACAGCAAGTCGCCGTTGATCCACGGCCTGTTCGCCGAACAGACCGGCCAGCAGCTCACCTATGAAGCCGTGCTGGCGCCGCTGGATGACTTCACCGGCTGCGCCCGGCAGTTCTTCGCCACGGGCAAGGGCGGCAACGTCACTGTTCCGTTCAAGGAGCAGGCCTACCAACTGGCTGGCAGCCTCAGCGCCCGCGCCCAGCGCGCTGGTGCGGTGAACACCCTGAAGAAGCTGGATGACGGCAGCCTGCTCGGCGACAACACCGACGGCGCCGGCCTGGTGCGTGACCTCACCCGCAACGCAGGCCTCGATCTGGCCGGCAAGCGCATCCTCCTGCTTGGCGCCGGTGGCGCCGCGCGGGGCGTCATCGAGCCCTTGCTGGCCGAGAAGCCGGCCGCCCTGGTGGTCGCCAACCGCACCGTGGAAAAGGCCGAAGCCCTGGCCCAGTTGTTCGCCGACCTGGGGCCTGTATCCGCCAGCGGTTTCGACTGGCTGGAAGAACCGGTGGACCTGATCATCAACGGCACGTCGGCGAGCCTCGCCGGCGACCTGCCGCCCATCTCGCATAGCCTGATCAAACCGGGCCACACCGTCTGCTACGACATGATGTACGGCAAGGATATGACTGCCTTCAACCGCTGGGCCGCCGAACATGGCGCCGCGCGTACCCTCGATGGCCTGGGGATGCTGGTGGAGCAGGCAGCCGAAGCCTTCCTGCTGTGGCGCGGTGTGCTGCCGGACAGCGCTCCGGTGCTGGCCGAGTTGCGCCGTCAACTGGCGCAGAGCTGAGCTGGTGGGCGCGAATTCATTCGCGAATGAATTCGCGCCCACAGTAAACCCGCGATCCTGCTATCCCTCGATCACCAACCGACTGCCCTCGCCCTCCAGCTTGCGCAACTCCCGCGCCACCTGCGGCCGGGCGCGGCGGAGCACCAGGCTGCGCCCTTCCCCGCCCAGACGCCGCGCTTCCTCGTGAAGCATGCTCACCCCGGCGTAGTCGATGAAATTCACATGGTGTGCATCCAGCACCAGGCACCCGGCGCGGCTGCGCTGGATCAGCTTCTGCAGGTACGGGCAGGCGCCGAAGAAAATCGACCCTTCGATGCGCAGGACCTCGGCATCCTCTTCCTTCGCCTGCAGTACCCGTGGCTGCGAGGTGCGCTTGAGGTAGAAGAACAGCGACGCCAGCACCCCCGCGTAGATGGCGGTCTGTAGCTCCAGCAACAGGGTGGCGATGCAGGTCAGCGCCATCACCACGAACTCCGCCCGGCTGACCCGCCAGAGCTGGCGCACGCTGCGCCCATCCAGCAGGCCCCAGCAGATGAGCAGGATGCTCGCCGCCATGGCGGGCAGCGGAATGTGGGCGATCAGGCTCGCCCCCAGCAGGGCGAACAGCGCCACCCAGAGCGCCGAGAACACACCTGACAGGGGCGACTGCGCCCCGGCCTGGAGATTCAGCCCGGAACGGGTGAAAGAGCCGGCCGAGAGGTAGCCGGAAAACCAGGCACCGATCAGATTGGACAGGCCCTGGCCACGGCATTCCTGGTCCGCATCCAGCATCTGGCGCGACTGGCAGGCCAGTGCACGGGCAATGGACAGGCTGGTGACCAGGCCGAGCAGCCCGCAGGCGACCGCCGAGGGCAGCAGGCGCAGAATGTCCTCGGCATCGAAGCGGATCGAGGCCAGCGGCGGCAGGCTTCCGCTGAAGGGCTGCACCAGCGGGACACCGGCGAAGGTGCCGGGCAGTGCCAGAACCAGCAGGCTGCCGCCGATGATGCCGATCAGCAGGGCCGGCATGCGTGGCCACAGGCTGCGCACCAGGATCGACAGCCCCAGGGTGAAGGCCGCCACCACCGGTGACGGCCAGTGCACTTCACGCACATGCCGCGCCAGCTCAAGTGCGCTTTGCCAGGCCGTTGCGCGCCCCTCCAGATGGGGCAGGCCCAACAGGTTCGGCACCTGGCCGAGGGCGATCACCAGCGCCGCGCCCAGGGTGAAACCGAGCACCACCGATTGCGAGACGAAGTTGGCCAGCGAGCCGAAGCGCAGGGCACCCAGCAGCCACTGGAATGCCCCGGCGAGGAAGGTCAGCAGCAGCACCAGGCCGACGTAGTCCTGGGTCCCCGGCAGGGCCAGCGGGCTGACGCTGGCGAAGAGCACCACCGAGATGGCCGCCGTCGGCCCGCAGATGAGGTGCCGCGACGATCCCCAGAGGCAGGCGATGATGACCGGAACGACGGCCGCATAGAGCCCGTACTCCGCCGGCAACCCGGCGATCAGTGCATAGGCGATGGACTGGGGCAGGGCGAGGATGGCGCCGGTCAGGCCCACCAGCGCGTCGTGGCCGAGGCCGCGTGGACGGATGGCGGGCAGCCAGGTGAGGAAGGGGAAGAAGATGGATGGGCGCATGTGGGATTCGCCGTCTGCTTTGTAGGAGCGAATTCATTCGCGAAGCAGGTCGAAGACCTGCCCTTGCCGGCAACATGGGGGGCTGCTTCGCAGCCCGATCGCGAATGAATGGGCTCCCACAGGACCTCGATTCGTCAGAGCTTCGCCTGCACCGCCGCCACGGCATCGCCGCCTTCGCGGGTGGTCACGCCCTGCAGCCAGCCCTGGACCACCGCCGGATTGGCCTTGAGCCAGGCCTTCACCGCCGCGTCGTTGTTGGCGTTGCCGTTGAGCACCTGGTCCATGATCGAGTTCTCCATCTCCTGGGTGAACTGCAGGTTGGTCAGCAGCTTGCCCACGTTCGGGCACTGCGCGGCATAGCCCTTGCGCGCCAGGGTGTTCACGCTGCCGCTTTCGCCGAAGTACTTCTCGCCGCCCTTGAGGTAGGCCATGTCGTACTGCACGTTCATCGGGTGCGGCGTCCAGCCGAGGAAGACCACGAACTGCTCGCGTTTCACCGCCCGGCCCACCTGCACCAGCATCGCCTGCTCGCTGGACTCCACCAGCTTCCAGTCGCCCAGACCGAACTCATCCTTGGCGATCATCTGCCGGATGGACTCGTTGGCCGGGGAGCCGGAGGCGATCCCGTAGAGCTTCTTGTCGAACTTGTCGGCGAAGCGGTCCAGGTCGGCGAAAGTCTTCACTCCGGCGTCAAAGGCATAGCGGGGCACCGCCAGGGTGTACTCGGTACCGCTGAGGTTCTGCGCCACCTTGTCGACGCTGCCGGCGCTGACGAATTTGTCGTAGTTGCTCTGTTGCGCCGGCATCCAGTTGCCGAGGAAGGCGTCGATCTGCCCCTTGTGCAGGCCGGCGAAGATGATCGGCACCGCCAGGGTCGGGGTTTCCGTGCGATAGCCCAGGCCATCGAGCAGGATGCGCGCCACGCCATTGGTCACGGCGATATCGCTCCAGCCCGGATCACCCAGCTTCACCGTCGCGCAGCTGGCGTCCTCCGCCTGGACGTTGAACGTCAGGCCGGTCAGCAGTACGCCGCCGGCAAGCACCGCATTGATCGTCTTCATGCCTTGGTTCCTCGCAAGGGTGAGTCAGGGTTGGGGGAAGCGCGCGCGGCGCTCCAGGTCGTCCAGGTCGATGTGGTTGCGCATGTACTGCTGGCTGGCATCGACGAAGGGCTGGTGGTCCCAGCTCTTCAGCCGGCCATGGGTGAGGGCGTCGGCGACGAAGCGGCGACGGCGCTGGCTCGCCAGTGTGGCTTCGGCGATGGTCGGGATATCCCAACGAACGCGGGCCTCGTCGAGGAACACCGCAAGCAGTGCCTGGTGGTCCGGTGAAGTGGCCAGGTTCTCCAGTTCCTGCGGGTCGTTGGCCAGGTCGAAGAGCAGGCAGGGGTCTTCTTCCGAATAGATGAACTTGTAGGGGCCGCGGCGGATCATCATCAGCGGGCTGGTGGTGCCTTCGGCCATGTACTCGCCCAGTACCCCGTCGTGCCCGCCCTCGCCCCGCAGGTGTGGCAACAGCGAGCGGCCATCCAGCGGCAGGTTGCGTTCCAGCGTGCCGCCAGCCAGATCCACCAGCGTGGGCAGCAGGTCGACAGTGGAGACCGACTGGCTCACCCGGTGCGCCTGGAAGCGGCCGGGGGCGTGGACCAGCAGCGGCACGCGGGCGGCCATCTCGAACCAGTGCATCTTGTACCAGAGGCCACGCTCGCCAAGCATGTCGCCGTGGTCGCCGGAGAACACGACGATGGTGTCCTGCTCCAGGTGGCAGTCGGTGAGGGTCTTGAGCAGTGCGCCGATCTGGTCGTCCACGTAGCTGCAGGCGCCGAAATAGGCACGGCGGGCCTCGCGGATCTTCTCTTCCGGCAGCGGTTTGCCCCAGAGGTCGATGACCTTGAGCAGGCGCTGGCTGTGCGGGTCCTGCTCGGCATCGGCGAAGCGCTGGCGCGGCAGGGGAATGTCCACGTCTTCGTAGCGATCCCAGTACTCTGCCGGAATGGTGTAGGGATCGTGGGGATGGGTCAGCGATACGGTCAGGCAGAACGGCTGGTCAGCGTTGTCGCGAACATGGTCGTAGAGGTACTGGCGGGCCTTGAACACCACCTCCTCGTCGAAATCCAGCTGGTTGGTGCGCACGCAGGGCCCGGCCTGCAGCACCGAGGACATGTTGTGGTACCAGCTCGGGCGCACGTCCGTCTCGTCCCAGTTCACCGCCCAGCCGTAGTCCGCCGGATAGATGTCGCTGGTCAGGCGCTCCTCGTAGCCGTGCAACTGGTCCGGACCGCAGAAGTGCATCTTGCCGGACAGCGCCGTGCGATAGCCGAGGCGGCGCAGGTAATGGGCATAGGTGGGCACGTCGGCGGGAAAATCGGCGGCGTTGTCGTAAGCACCGATCTTCGACGGCAGTTGACCGCTTACCAGGGTGAAGCGTGAGGGGGCGCAGAGCGGGCTGTTGCAGTACGCCGAGTCGAATACCACGCCCTCGGCGGCGAGCCGCGACAGGTTTGGCACCTTGATCGGCGAGGGCGCGTAGAAGGGCAGCAACGGCGCGGCCATCTGGTCGGCCATGATGAAGAGGATGTTGGGTCGTTTCATCGTTCGCTTATCCATACTGTCGAATTATGCGAAAGTGCTGGGGACGATGATTGCGCCAGCGATCAGCCCGGTAAACCGCATAGCGGAACATGACTCGGATAAGAGCTACTTATGGCAGAACTACAGCCTGAGCTGTCCCTGGACCTGCTGCGGGTGTTCGAGTCCGCTGCCCGTCATCTCAGCTTCACGGCGGCCGCAGTGGAACTGGGCACCACCCAGCCGGCGGTGAGCCAGCAGATCCAGCGCCTGGAGAAGCGACTGGCGACCCGCCTGTTCGATCGTGTTTATCGCGGCATCGAACTCACCGACGCTGGCCGTCTGTTGTTCCTCCATGTCCAGGAAGGCTTGCAGGCCATCAGCGCCGGGCTCGAAGCCATCGGCTCGCGGCCCCAGCATGAGGTGCTGCAGGTGGCCACCGATTTCGCCTTCGCCGCCTATTGGCTGATGCCACGCCTGCACCGTTTTCATGAGGCGAACCCCGAGATCGACGTCAGCATCGTCACCAGCGATCGCACCATGAACATGCTGCGCTCGGAGGTGGATATCGCCATCGCCTTCGGTGACGGCCGCTTCAAGCACGGCGAGGCGCTGCTGCTGTTTCGCGAAGAGGTCTTCCCCATCGCCAGCCCGCGCCTGCTGGCCGGGCGTGACAAGCCATTGCCGGTGACAGCCCTGACGGAATTGCCGCTGCTGCACCTCAAGCCCGAAGTGCGGACCCGCTGGTTCGACTGGGGCGCGCTGTTCCGCGAGCTGGGGATCGCCCAGCCACCGGGCTCCGGGATGCTGCGCTTCGACAACTACACCCTGCTGATCCAGGCGGCCATTGCCGGCCAGGGCGTGGCCATCGGCTGGCGCTACCTGGTGGACGATCTGCTCGACCAGGGCCTGCTGGTGCCGGTTCTGGAGACCAGCGTCAGTTCGGATTTCGGTTACTACCTGGTGCAGCCGGAGCGCAAGCGCCGTGCACGGCTGATGAAATGCTTTGTCGACTGGCTGCAGCAGGAGCTGGGTGACGAGGCCCGCCAGGCGCAACTCATCCGGCACCGGGAAGGCATCGCCATCTGACGGGGGCTGCCAAGGCCCAACTATCGGTTGGTTCTGTGCGGATCTGAGACGTTCGTGCCGAAATCGCGCTGCGCTGTCATGCAGCGGGAAAGAACCTCGGCTATCAGTTCAGGCTTCATTCATTTCATGAGCGTTGCCGATGAAAGTCTTCACCTGCCTGGCTGCCGGCCTCAGCCTCTGCGCCCTCGCCGGCCAGGCCAGCGCCTGGTCGCAACCGACCCACAAGAACATCGTCAAGGACGCCCTGGCCTACATGAACTCCCCCTATGCGACGGCGGAAATGCGTGAGGCCTACCAGTTCTACGTGAGCGCCGCCGGCAGCGAGGCCAAGGCGGGGGAAATCCTCGGCCAGGCCGCCTTCGACGTGGATGATTTCAAGGACACCCGCCTGGGCGGCTGGTGGGTCGGCTACGAGTACGCGCCGGTGTGGAACGCCGCCGCCGGCCTGGTGAACTACACCTCCTACTGGCACTTCCTCAACCTCACCCGCGACGGCGACTCCCATGGCAACGCCCATGGCGGCTACGACTATCGCTACCACAAGGTGGACGGCGGCATTGCCGATGTGGACTGGTACGCCATGGTCTATCTCTACAACCGCGAGCTGAAGCGTGGGGACTTCGACACCACCGAAGCCCACTACCGACGGGGCACTCGCTCCAACTGGCAGGAGCACTATGGCGACTTCCAGACCGCCGCCTTCCAGCCCATCGATAACCTCGCCGGCTACTGGTTCGACCAGTTCCGCGCCGCGCCTTCGCTGCAAACCATCGGCTACGCCCTGCACGCCACCGGCGACGTCGCGCAGCCGCACCACGTGTGGGTGACCTCGGCCAACGGCCATTCCAGCTGGGAGGGCTGGGTCGACGACCATTACGCCAGCGAAAAACTCAATGACCAGGCCGCAGTGGCCAACCTCGTCGGCCGCTATGACGCCAGCCGCAGCATGCGCGAGCTGCTGACCCAGACCGGACAGGTCGCCTATGCCCACCCCGAACCGCTGTATGACACCAGCTACGCCACGCGCCTGCGGGTGGCCAGGGAGCTGATCCCCGAGTCCATCGCGCTGACCGTCACCGTGCTGACCAAGGGGGCCGAAAGCTTCAATGCGCCTGAAGGCATCTGAGGTGCGCAGGACCATCGCTGGCCTGGTGCTGGGGTTGTACCTGGGGGGCGCACAGGCCATGCCGGCCGCGCCGGATTTGCGGGTCGACGGCGAGCTGCTGCCGGGCAAGAGCATCGCCCTGCTCGAACAGGTGCTCAGCCGGGTGAAGTTCAACACCGACCCGCAACAACTGCGTCGCGGGCTGCTCGAAAACCACCTGCTGGCCCGCGAGGTGGCGGGCGAGTTGAACGCCCAGAGCCGCAGCGACCTGGACGCCAGCGTCGAGATGGAAGCCGGCAACCTGCTCGAGCAGTACTACGGACGTGCTGGCCGGCAGGACCTGCGGCCCTTCCTGCGCCAGCCGCAGCCGCTCAGTGCCCAGCGCCTGCGCGAAGTGCTGGCTCCGGCTTCCCGCGGATTGGTCGAGAACAGCCTGCAGCTAAGCCCCGAGCAACAGCGCGAAGCCGCGCAGGTGGAGCTGATCCGCTGGCAGTTCCCCGGCCAGCCCGAGCAGCGCCTGGACCTGTTGTTCCTCTACCAGGGCGACAACATCCAGGGACAGGTAGAACTGCAGCAGGGCAACCTGGAATACCTCGCGCAACAGGTGCACACCCGTGTGCAGCGCGACTACCTGTGGTTCCGCCTGGCGCAGGACGGCTTTACCCCGGTGGAACGGCAGGGTCTGAAGGCCCTGGTGCGGGACCGTTTGGTGCGCCAGCGCTACCTGCACCAGATCGGCTTGTACAGCGACTTCCATCATGAATCCGATGCCCTGCGCGAACTGGCGGCCAAGGTCACCGACGCCGAGGCGCAGGCCTATTACCAGCGCAACCGGGCGCGCTACCGCAATGTTGCGGGCGTACAGGCGGCGCATATCCGCCTGCCCGACCAGGCCAGCGCCGATCGCATCCATGCCGAACTGCAACAGGGTCTGGCGTTCGATGAGGCGGTGCGCCGCTATTCCCTGGCGCAGGACAAGGACCGAACGCCACCGGGCGATCTCGGCCCGATCCGTCCCGAGGATGGCGAACTGGACCTGCTGCGCAAGACCGCGTTGATCCAGAAGGCCGACACCCTGTCGCAGCCCATGCGCATTGGCGGTGCTTTCGAGATCGTCCGAGTACGCAGCCGTGAAGACCGGCAACTGCCCCTCAGCGACCGCAGCGTGCGGTACGAGGTGAACCAGGCGGTGGCGCGGGAGAAGCTGGCCGCCGAGTCCGAGGCGCGCCTGGGCCGCCTGCTCGCCAGCGCGCGGGTGGAAGGGCTGTGAAAGCCTGGCTCGGTGTGGCCCTGGCCTGCAGCACGGGCGTTGCGGCGCTGGCCTGCGCGACCGTGCTGCTGACACCGGTGCCGGAGCGGCTATCTGCGTCCGGACCCATGCCACCGCCTGCCATCCCCCCCGCGCCTGCGCTGCCGGTAGCGGCGCCTGCGCCCGTCATCCCTGTGGAAGGTCAAGGCAATCCCTTGGCCGTCGCCGCGCCGGAACGGGAAACACCGCGACTGGACCAGGACGAGGCTATCCAGCTCATGCAGTGGATGGCTGAGAAGGGCGACCCGCGCAGCCCGAGCCTGGGCGGCCTGAAACCGCGCCAGGTTGCCACCGCCACCGAGCTGGCCGACCCGCGTCAGTACGCGGCCCTGGAGGAACGCCAGACCCGCGAGCTGCTCCAGGCCTATGCCGGCGGTGTGCAGCAGATTCCCGAGATTCGTGCGCGCATCGAGGCGGCGGAGCAGAGCGGTGAACGCAGCGCCAGCGAACTCGACGAAGCGCGCGCGGCCCTGGAACAGCTGGAAGCCATGAAGAGCCGGCTCGAAAGCGAAGCGCCGCAGTTGCTTCCCGACGCTGGCGCCCAATCCCCGGCTAAGGGCGGATAGCGGCGGAAAACCTCGCGGCCCGGCCATCGCTTGCAGGTACCATGGAGGCCTTCGGCATTCCGGGAGGCGTGAACATGCAGGACTTTTCCACACCCCGCATCAAGGGCTTTCACGCCCACGTTTACTTCGATTCCACGACCCTCGAACAGGCCCGTACGCTCTGCGAGGAAGCCGCGCGGCGCTTTCCGTTGAAGATGGGCCGCGTGCACGAAAAACTCGTCGGCCCGCACCCCGACTGGAGCTGCCAACTGGCGTTCAAGCCCGATCTGTTCGGTGAAGTGATCCCCTGGCTGGCGCTGCACCGTAATGGCCTCACGGTGCTCATCCACCCCATCACCGGCAGCGACCTGCGCGACCACCGCGACTACCCCATGTGGATGGGCACGATGCGGCCGCTGGATCTGTCCTGCCTCGAAGACGGCGAGATCGAGTACGACCTCTGAAGCATCGACTGATCGACCCCACAGGGATGTCATGGGACGGAACGAAAAAAGCCGCTGCTCCTTTTGGGAGCAGCGGCTTCTTCATGCCCTTGGGCGTGAATCAGGCGCGGGCGCTGCGGACGCCTTCGGCCAGGGTCTTGCAGAGGCTGAGGACGCCATCTACGGCCTGTTCCGGGGTCTGGGCCTTTGCGATCTGGTCCACCAGGGCGGAGCCCACCACCACGCCATCGGCCAGCTTGGCGATGTTGGCGGCGTGTTCGGCGGTACGGATGCCGAAGCCGATGGCCACCGGCAGGTCGGTGTGGCGGCGCAGGCGGGTGACGGCTTCCTGCACGTGTTCCAGGGTCGCGGAGCCGGCACCGGTCACGCCGGCTACCGACACGTAGTAGACGAAGCCGGAGCTGCCATCGAGTACCACGGGCAGGCGCTTGTCATCGGTGGTCGGCGTGGTCAGGCGGATGAAGTCGATGCCCGCGGCCTGGGCCGGGTGGCAGAGGTCTTCGTTATGTTCCGGCGGCAGGTCGACCACGATCAGGCCGTCCACGCCGGCTTCCTTGGCGTCGCTGATGAAACGGTCCACGCCGTAGTAGTGGATGGGGTTGAAGTAACCCATCAGCACCAGCGGAGTGGTCTGGTTCCCGGTGCGGAATTCGCGAACCATCTGCAGGGTCTTGGCCAGGTTCTGCCTGGCACCCAGCGCACGGATGTTGGCCAGCTGGATGGACGGACCGTCGGCCATCGGGTCGGTGAAGGGCATGCCCAGTTCGATGACGTCGGCGCCAGCGTCCGGCAGGCCCTTGAGGATGGCCAGGGAGGCGTCGTAGTTCGGGTCGCCGGCGGTGACGAAGGTCACCAGGGCGGCGCGGTTCTGTTCTTTCAGTTCGGCGAAGCGGGTCTGCAGGCGGCTCATGCTTTCTGCTCCTGTTGCATGTGGTGCATTACGGTCTGCATGTCCTTGTCGCCACGGCCGGAGAGGTTCACCACCATCAGGTGGTCCTTCGGCAGCTTCGGCGCGCGCTTGAACACTTCAGCCAGGGCGTGGGAGCTCTCCAGCGCCGGGATGATGCCTTCCAGGCGGCAGCAGGTGTGGAAGGCTTCCAGGGCTTCATGGTCGGTGATCGAGGTGTACTCGACGCGGCCGATGTCGTGCAGCCAGGCGTGCTCCGGGCCGATGCCGGGGTAGTCCAGGCCGGCGGAGATCGAGTGGGCGTCAATGATCTGGCCGTCTTCGTCCTGCAGCAGGAAGGTGCGATTGCCGTGCAGCACGCCCGGTACGCCGCCGTTCAGGCTGGCCGCGTGCTTGCCGGTTTCGATGCCGTGGCCGGCGGCTTCCACGCCGACGATCTTCACCGAGGTGTCATCGAGGAACGGATGGAACAGGCCCATGGCGTTGGAACCGCCGCCGATGCAGGCGACCAGCGAATCGGGCAGGCGCCCTTCCTTCTCGGCCAGCTGCTCGCGGGTTTCCTTGCCGATCACGGCCTGGAAGTCGCGGACCATGGCCGGATAAGGGTGCGGACCGGCGACGGTGCCGATCAGGTAGAAGGTGCTGTCGACGTTGGTCACCCAGTCACGCAGGGCTTCGTTCATCGCGTCCTTCAGGGTGCCGGTGCCGGCGGTGACCGGGATCACCTCGGCGCCGAGGAGCTTCATGCGGAAGACGTTGGCCTGCTGGCGGTCGATGTCGGTGGTGCCCATGTAGATCACGCACTGCAGGCCGAAGCGGGCGGCCACGGTGGCGGTGGCCACGCCGTGCATGCCGGCGCCGGTCTCGGCGATGATGCGTTTCTTGCCCATGCGCCTGGCCAGGAGGATCTGGCCGATGCAGTTGTTGATCTTGTGCGCGCCGGTGTGGTTCAGCTCTTCGCGCTTGAGGTAGATCTTCGCGCCGCCGAAGTGCTCGGTCAGGCGCTCGGCGAAGTACAGCGGGCTCGGGCGGCCGACGTAGTCGCGCTGGAAGTAGGCCAGCTCTTTCTGGAATTCCGGATCATCCTTGGCCTTTTCGTACTCGCGGGCCAGGTCGTGGATCAGCGGCATCAGGGTTTCGGCGACGTATTGTCCACCGAAGCTGCCGAAGAGGCCCTTGGCATCGGGGCCGGTGCGCAGAGAGGTCATGCTGGACTCCTGTTTCTGCACCCCTCGTGCGTCGACGAGGGGCTGGGGAAGAGGGTTGATGGCGCCATTCTACCTCTGGCGAGGTGACGGAAAAGCGATTAGATTGCCTTTACCTGTCAGGAAAACTCACGAATAGCCATGAGCCGCGACCTGCCTCCCCTGAATGCCCTTCGCGCCTTCGAGGCCGCCGCCCGACTGCAGAGCATCAGCCGCGCGGCGGAGGAGCTGCACGTCACCCACGGTGCCGTGAGCCGGCAGGTGAGGATGCTGGAGGAAGAGCTGGGCATCGCGCTGTTCAGCAAGGACGGTCGTGGCGTAAAACTCACGGATGCCGGCCAGCGTTTGCGCGATGCCGCCGGTGACGCCTTCGAGCGTTTGCGCAGCGCCTACGCCGACTTGCAAAAACGCAGCGAGGATGCGCCCTTCGTCCTCGGTTGTCCGGGCAGCCTGCTGGCGCGCTGGTTCATTCCACGCCTGGACCGGCTCAACCGCGAACTCCCCGAACTGCGCCTGCAGCTTTCGGCCAGTGAGGGCGAGCTGGACCCGCGTCGTCCCGGCGTGGACGCCACCCTGTGCTTCGCTGAGCCGCCCTGGCCGGCGGACATGCGGGTGTTCGAGCTGGCCGCCGAATCCATCGGCCCGGTACTGAGTCCGCGCTATGCCCGTCACGACGTGCTGGTCCGCGCCGCGCCTGCCGCGCTGCTGGATGAGGCCCTGCTGCACACCGTATCGCGGCCCCAGGCCTGGCCGCAGTGGGCCGCGGCACAGGGGCTGGACCCGGGCCGTTTGCGCCTGGGCCAGGGGTTCGAGCATCTCTACTACCTGCTGGAGGCGGCCGTGGCCGGACTCGGCGTGGCCATCGCCCCGCAGCAGCTGGTCGCCGACGAACTCGCGTCCGGCCGCCTGATAGCGCCCTGGGGCTTCGTCGAAACCCCGGCGCGCCTGGCGCTCTGGGTGCCGGCACGGCAACTGGATCGTCGCGCCGAACGCCTGGCCCTGTGGTTGCGTGAGGAGCTGACGGGCCGATAGCGGCATTCTTGGCTAGCCTTGCAGGGGAACCCACCCGGGCCTGTCACAGGAGATGCGCCATGTCTGATCACCACACCTACAAGAAGATCGAGATCGTCGGTTCCTCCCGCAACAGCATCGATGAGGCGATCAGCAATGCTGTCGTCGAGGCGGCGAGGACAATTCGCAACATGGACTGGTTCGAGGTCGTGGAAACCCGTGGGCATATCGAGAACGGTCGCGTCGGCCATTACCAGGTGACCCTGAAGATCGGCTTCCGCATCAGCGACAGCTGACGCGCCGCCAGCTCCCGCGCGGGATAGCGAGGTGACGCACATCCTCCCTCGCCTGAATTGGGCTAGTCTCTGGCCGTCCACTCCTGGCCTTCCTGGATCCAGGCGGGAGCGGATGGCTCTTGCGAGCCCTTCATTCATCACGAGGGAGCGTTACACATGAAGAAACTGCTGTTGGGCCTTGGCCTGTTCACCCTGGCCGGTTCGGCCTTCGCCGCCGTGAAACCCTGCGAAGAGCTCAAGGCCGAAATCGACGCCAAGCTCAAGGACAAGGGCGTCGTTTCCTACAGCCTGGAAGTCGTCGACAAGGGCAATGCCGCCGGCAAGCAGGTGGTGGGTACCTGCGAGGGTGGCAGCAAGGAAATCACCTACCAGCGCAATTGATCGTGCGGCACTCCCCGGGCCGGCGCCTGTGCCGGCCCAATCCTTACCTTCTGGTGCCCTGGTTACCGAAAAGTGCCTTCTAGCGGCCTTGGTCGCTAATCCCTAGAGTAAGACCTACTGATTCACTCGGATAAGGCTCCAAGCCTTTCCCTCGCCAAGGTCTTGCCTATGTCTGCCCTGTCCAAGCTGCCCCTTTCCGTTCTCGATCTGGCCCCCGTGCGCGACCACGGCGGCGCCACCCAGGCCTTGCACAACTCCCTGGAGCTGGCGCGTCACGTCGAACAGCTGGGCTTCTCGCGTTTCTGGGTCGCCGAGCACCACAACATGGACGGTATCGCCAGCTCCGCGACCGCCGTGCTGCTCGCCTACCTGGCCGGCGGTACGTCGCGCATCCGTCTGGGCTCCGGCGGCATCATGCTGCCCAACCACGCGCCACTGGTGGTCGCCGAACAGTTCGGCACCCTCGCCAGCCTCTATCCGGGCCGCATCGAGCTGGGCCTTGGCCGCGCGCCGGGGGCTGACCATCTCACCGCCCGCGCCCTGCGTCGCGACCGCCTGGGCAGCGCCGACGACTTCCCGCAGGACGTCGAAGAGCTGGAAATGCTCCTCGGTCCGCGCCAGCCGGAGCAGAAAGTGATCGCCATGCCGGGTGCGGACACCAACGTGCCCATCTGGCTGCTCGGCTCCAGCCTGTTCAGCGCCCAGCTGGCCGGGCAGAAAGGCCTGCCGTACGCCTTCGCCTCGCACTTCGCACCGCGCTACATGCATGAGGCGATTCGCGTCTACCGCAATCATTTCCGCCCCTCGGCGGTGCTGGACAAGCCCTACGTGATGCTGGGCGTGCCGCTGGTGGCGGCGCCCACCGACGAAGAGGCGGAATTCCTCGCCACCACGGTGTACCAGCGGGTCCTGGCGCTGATTCGCGGCGAAAGCCTGGTATTGCGCCCACCTGTGGAAAGCATGGCGGGTCGCTGGCTGCCCCATGAGAAGGATGCGGTGGGCAGTTTCCTGGCCATGGCCATGGTGGGTGGCCCGGAGAAGATCCGTGCGCGCCTGCAGGTGCTACTGGACCAGACCGATGCCGACGAGCTGATCTTCACCTGCGACCTTTACCAGCACGAGCACCGGCTCAGGGCGTTCGACATCCTTGCCAGTCTTCGCGACTGAAGTACGTAAGCAGGGCGGCAGCGGCCAGTGCGGCCGCTTTCAGTTCAGAAGGGGCCGCAGCGCGGGAAGATCTCATGGCGCGCCAGTACATTGCGCTGGTCGTCGTAGAGCCAGGCCATGGGCTGGTTGGCGGCGTTTCGGGCTTCCACGCGGTAGCGCTTGCCGGCCTCGAACTGGTCGTAGTGCAGCTCCATGTAGCAGGTAATGATGGTGGGTTCGGCGTTCATGCCGAAGCCGCCACCGCCGCCGCCGGCTTCGAACTGGTAGCGCAATTCCAGTTCATGCTTGCCGGGCATTACCTGGTAGTAGCGGCCGTCGCCCCAGCGCTTGTCGTCGAGGCGGTTGGCCATGAGGGTGTCACTGGGGTCGGGGGCGACGTCGATCCACGCCATCCGCGGATCGGGTTCTGGCAGCTTGCTGGCGCAGGCGCAGAGGCTGGCCAGCAGCGTCAGGGCCAACAGCATGCGCATGAAGAAGCTCCTGAAGGGATAGGTGCGTTCAGCATACCCCTATGTCGGAGATTTCAGACATCGCCGCAGCGACTTTCCCGGGCCTTGGCGACTTCCTGGTTGCGCTCGTCATACAGCCGCGCCCAGGGGCGGAAACCGATACCACCGGCCTGCAGCAGGTAGCGCTCGCCCGCTGCGAAGTCGGCGTAGGCCAGCTTGAGCAGGCAGGTGCGCCGATAATTCGTGCTGCCCTGGCCGATGTCGTGGCCGCCCACGTCGAACTCCAGGCGCACCTCCAGTTCGTGCCGGCCCGGCGTGACCTGGAAGTAGCGCGGGTCGGAAAGTGCCTGGTCATCCACTCGGCTGGCCTGGATGTCCTGGCCTTCCTGCTTGTGCAGGGAGATCCAGGCCTGGTTCGGATCGTGGCTGGGCAGCATCAGGGCGCAGCCGCCAAGGCTGAGAAGCGGCAGGAAAAGCAGCAGAGGGCGCATGGAGGGCTCCAACAGGCCAGTAGTGGTGGATGGCTCCGATGCGCTAGTGTCGCGGCATGCTGACCACCCTTGTTATCGAACTGCTTGACCGCATCCACAGGCCCTGGGTTCCCCTGCTGGGCGCCGTGCTGCTGAGCGGTTGTTCCAGCCTGGATTACTACGGCCAGTTGGCGCGCGGACAGCTCGCCCTGCTGCACGCCCGCCAGCCGGTACAGACGCTGATCGACGACCCCGCCCAGCCACAAAGGCTGCGCCAGCGCCTGGCACTCACCCAGGCGGCACGAACCTTCGCCAGTGCGTCCCTGGGGTTGCCGGACAACGGCAGCTACCGCGTCTACGCCGATATCCGGCGGCCCTATGTGGTGTGGAACCTGTTCGCCACGGCGGAGTTTTCCCTGCAGCCGGAAACCCACTGCTTTCCCATCGCCGGTTGCGTCGCCTATCGCGGCTACTACCAGTTGAGCCGTGCCAGAGGCGCGGCGGCATTGCTCAAGCAACAGGGCCTGGATACCTGGGTGGGCGGCGTCGAGGCCTATTCCACCCTGGGCTGGTTCGACGACCCGTTGCTCAACACCATGCTGCGCTGGGATGACGACCGCCTTGCCGCGCTGATCTTCCATGAACTGGCCCACCAGCAGCTGTATGTGCCGGGGGATACGGCGTTCAACGAGTCCTTCGCCAGCTTCGTCGAGCGCGAAGGCCTGGACCAGTGGCGCGCCAGTCGTGGCCTTTTCACCCGGGGCGACGAAGACTCCCGGCGCCGGGACGCCCTGACCCGCCTGGTGCTGGATGCCCGCGAGCGCCTGGAACAGCTCTACGCCAGCGGCTTGCCGCCCGAGCGCATGCGCCAGGCCAAGGCCGGGGAATTCGAGCGCCTGCGCCGCGACTACCGCGCCATGCGCGACCGCGATTGGGGCGGCTACAACCGCTTCGACGCCTGGATGGAAGGACCGATGAACAACGCCAAGCTGCTGCCCTTCGGGCTCTACGACCAGTGGGTACCGGCCTTCGCCGCGTTGTTCCGCGAGGCGGGCGGAAATTGGCAAGCCTTCTACCGGCGCGCCGGGGAACTGGGGGATCTGCCTCAGCAGGAACGCATGCGAGCACTGGAAAGCCTGGTGGCTAACCGCTAGAACTTGCCTGGCTGGCCGTCAGTCCAACGGCCAGGACATCAAGGAAATGGAGTTGGCGATGAGAAAAGTTGCTGTAGTCCTGATGCTGGGCGCGCTGGCAGGCACCGCTGTGGCGGCACCCAAGCCCTGCGAGGAGCTGAAGCAGGAAATCGAAGTGAAGATCCAGGCCGCCGGCGTCACCAGCTACACGCTGGAGATAGTCCCCAACGCCGAAGTGAAGGACCAGAACATGGTGGTCGGCTCCTGCGAGAACGGCACCAAGAAGATCATCTACCAGCGCAATGGGGATTGACTCGTTACAGGGCATTGCCTTGTAGGCGCGAATTCATTCGCGAAAGGCCGCGCTGCGGCCTCTCCTTGAAACCTGGTTGAGCAGGTCTTCGACCTGCATCGCGATTGAAATGGCTCCCACAGAATGCGGAGTCTCGCCGTCCGCTCTCAACCAAACGCCCGGCTCAGCTCATCCAGGCTGGCGAAGTAGTAGGCCGGCGCCTCGCCCATCAGCTCCTCGCGGCTGCCGAAGCCGTAACCCACGCCCGCGCCGTGCAGGCCGTTGCGGTTTGCGCCGATCAGGTCGTGCTTGCGATCACCGATCATCAGGGTGTCGGCGCGGTCCAGGCGTTCAGCTTCCAGCAGGTGGGCGATCAGCTCCACCTTGTTGGTGCGGGTGCCGTCCAGTTCGCTGCCGTAGATGTGCTTGAAGTGCCGGTCGAAGCCGAAATGCCGGGCGATCTCGCGGGCGAATACGGTCGGCTTGCTGGTGGCGATGTACAGGGTGCGGCCCTGTTCGCGCAGGCGTCCGAGCAACGCATCGATGCCGTCGAACATGTGGTTCTCGTAGAGCCCGGTGACCTTGAAGCGGTCACGGTAGTGGTTCACCGCTTCCCAGGCACGTTCCTCGGGGAGGTCGTAGGTCTGCATGAAGCACTGCAGCAGCGGCGGGCCGATGAAGTGCTCCAGCTTCGCCAGGTCAGGCTCGTGGATATCCAGTTTGCCGAGCGCGTACTGCACCGAACGGGTGATGCCCTCGCGCGGGTCGGTGAGGGTGCCGTCGAGGTCGAAGAGGATGTTGCGGTAATCCATCTCAGCCCCCGTAGCCTTCGGCGATGTGCAGGTCCTTCAGCTTCACGTAGTTGGCCGCGCTGTAGGTGAAGAAGGCCTTTTCCTTGTCGCTCAGCGGGCGGGCCTGTTTCACCGGGCTGCCGACGTAGAGGTAACCGCTTTCCAGGCGCTTGCCCGGCGGCACCAGGCTGCCGGCGCCGAGCACCACGTCGTCCTCGATCACCGCACCGTCCATGACGATGCTGCCCATGCCGATCAGCACCCGGCTGCCGACCTTGCAACCGTGCAGCAGGGCCTTGTGGCCGATGGTCACGTCGTCACCGATTTCCAGCGGGTAGCCGTCGGGGTTGAACGGGCCGGCGTGAGTGATGTGCAGCACGCTGCCATCCTGGACGCTGGTGCGGGCGCCGATGCGGATGCGGTGCATGTCGCCACGGATGGTCACCAGCGGCCAGACCGAGCTGTCGTCGCCGAGGTGCACGTCGCCGATGACCACGGCGGAGGCATCGACGAAGACCCGCTCGCCGAGCTGGGGGCTGATGCCCTGGTAGGTTCTGATCGGGTTCATAGAAATTCCTGAGGCTGCGTCAGCCGGCGATTGTAATTAAGATGGCTCCCATCCGGGCTGTGTCTCGTCTCCTCGCGCAGCCTGCGCCCTTCCTCGAATACAGGTGAATGCCGTGACCCTGAGCAATCCCCTCCTGCAGGACTTCGACCTGCCGCCCTACTCCGCCATTCGTCCGGAACATGTCGAACCGGCCGTCGACCAGATCCTCGCCGAAAACCGTGCGGCCATCGCCGAACTGCTCCAACGCCAGGACGGCACCCCCACCTGGCAGGGGCTGGTTCTGGCACTGGACGAACTGGGCGAACGCCTGGGGCGAGCCTGGAGCCCGGTGAGCCACCTGAATGCCGTGTGCAACAACGCCGAACTGCGCAATGCCTATGAGGCCTGCCTGCCCAAGCTGTCCGAATACTGGACGGAAATGGGCCAGAACCGCGCGCTGTTCCAGGCCTACGAGGCGCTGGCCGCGGGTCCCGAAGCCGCCGGTTTCGATGTGGCGCAGAAGACCATCCTCGACCATGCATTGCGCGACTTCCGCCTGTCCGGCATCGACCTGCCGGCCGACAAGCAGCAGCGTTACGGCGAAATCCAGATGAAGCTGTCCGAGCTGGGGAGCCGCTTCTCCAACCAGTTGCTGGATGCCACCCAGGCCTGGACCCGGGAAATCCACGACGAAGCAGCCCTGGCCGGTCTCACCGATTCGGCCAAGGCACAGATGAAGCAGGCTGCCGAAGCCAAGGGCCTCGGCGGCTGGCTGATCACCCTGGAATTCCCCAGCTACTACGCAGTGATGACCTACGCCGACGACCGCGCCCTGCGCGAAGAGGTCTACACCGCCTACAGCACCCGCGCCTCCGACCAGGGGCCGAACGCCGGGCAGAACGACAACGGCCCGGTGATGGCCGAAATCCTCGACCTGCGCCAGGAGCTGGCCCGCCTGCTGGGCTTCGAACATTTCTCCGACCTCAGTCTGGCCACCAAGATGGCCGAGTCCACCCCGCAGGTGCTGGGCTTCCTTCGCGATCTCGCCAAGCGCAGCAAGCCGTTCGCCGCCAAGGACCTGGACGAACTCAAGGCCTTCGCCGCCGAGCGCGGCGTGAGCGACCTGCAGAGCTGGGACGTGGGCTACTTCAGCGAGAAGCTGCGCGAACAGCGTTACAGCATTTCCCAGGAAACCCTGCGCGCCTACTTCCCCGTCGACAAGGTGCTGTCCGGCCTCTTCGCCATCGTGCAGAAGCTCTACGGCATCGAAATCCGCGAGCTGTCCGGCTTCGACACCTGGCACCCGGATGTGCGCCTGTTCGAGATCAGCGAGAACGGCCAGCACGTCGGTCGCTTCTTCTTCGACCTCTATGCCCGCGCCAACAAGCGCGGCGGCGCCTGGATGGACGGTGCCCGTGACAAGCGCCGCAACGTCGGTGGCGAACTGGTGAGCCCGGTGGCCAACCTGGTCTGCAACTTCACCCCCGCGGTGGGCGACAAGCCGGCCCTGCTGACCCACGACGAAGTCACCACCCTCTTCCACGAGTTCGGCCACGGCCTGCATCACCTGCTGACCCGCGTCGAGCATGCCGGTGCTTCCGGCATCAATGGCGTGGCCTGGGACGCGGTGGAGCTGCCCAGCCAGTTCATGGAGAACTGGTGCTGGGAACCCGAAGGCCTGGCGCTGATCTCCGGCCACTACCAGACCGGTGAGCCCTTGCCCCAGGACCTGCTGGACAAGATGCTGGCGGCGAAGAACTTCCAGTCCGGCCTGATGATGGTGCGCCAGCTGGAGTTCTCCCTCTTCGACTTCGAACTGCATGCCACCCATGGCGATGGCCGCGGTGTCCTCGATGTACTGGAAGCGATCCGCTCCGAAGTCGCGGTGATGCGTCCGCCGGTTTTCAACCGCTTTGCCAACAGCTTCGCGCACATCTTCGCCGGCGGTTACGCAGCCGGTTACTACAGCTACAAGTGGGCGGAAGTGCTGTCCGCCGACGCCTTCTCCCGCTTCGAGGAAGAAGGGGTGCTCAATCCGGCTACCGGCCGCGCATTCCGCGAGGCCATCCTGGCCCGAGGCGGTTCCCAGGAGCCCATGGTGCTGTTCGTCGACTTCCGCGGTCGCGAGCCCTCCATCGACGCCCTGCTGCGCCATAGCGGCCTGACGGAGGACGCAGCATGACCGCCACACCGAAGCGCTTCATCGCCGGCGCCGTGTGCCCGGCGTGCAGCGAGATGGACAAGATCCAGATGTGGGACGAAGACGGTGTGCCGCACCGTCAGTGCGTGGCCTGCGGCTACGCCGACACCCTGAACGCCCAGGGCCAGTCGGTGCCGAAGGAACTGGGTACCCGGGTCAACCAGGTGAAGCCGAAAGTGGCCGATCCCAAGGTGCAGGGCGTGCAGTTCTTCCCCAATCCGAAGCTGAGGAAGCCCGGCGAGTGAGCTGAGCGCCAAGGAGGGCGAATGTGGCATCTGGTGTGTGGTGATGTGGCGGCAGCAGGCGTAACCCGTGTCATCGGTGTGGACGTCGCCGCCCGCGCATTGCGCGTGCTGCGTGACGACCTGGCGGTGGGGCCACTGGTGGATGTCGAGACGCCGCCCTGCACGCTCCGCGCACAGTTCTGGCGGGACGTCTGGCCCAGCACGGTGACGCCGCGGCCGGACTTCGGTATTGGGCTCTGCGCCGATGCCGACTGGCTTGCCGCGCTGAAACGGCAAGATCGGCCGGTCACCCTCTGGCATGGCGACAGCTGCTCCGAACAACTCCTGCTGGCCCGCGTCGCGGCCGCTCTGGAAGGTAGCGACCTGCCGTTCTGGGAAGTGCCTTGTGGCACCGGCGACAGCAGCGTCGAGACGCGTCGAGCGGTAGGCATGATCGACCCCGCCGGGCTGGGCGCGTATTTCCTGCCGAAGCAGGTCGATGTCGGGCGCAAGGCGTTGCTCGCCAGCCAGTGGCGCAGCGCCGTGGCCGGCAATGCCGATGTTCGCCGCTGGCAGAAGGGGGATTTCCGGGGTGAGGATCATCGCAAGGTGGATGCCATCCTCCTCGGTGCCTGCACGTCGGACTGGCAGCCGCTGGCGCGGGTGATGACCGAGCTGATGGGGCAGAGCGACGGCTTCTTCGCCACCGACTTCTTCGCCTTCTGGCGCGCTCGTGAGCTGGCTGCCCAGGGACGTCTCGAACTGGGCGGCACCGCTGGCCAGGACGGCCACGGCGGACTCACCGTTCGCCTGAGCTGACGATTGTTCTGCTTTGCGGGAGCGAATTCAGTCGCGAATGAATTCGCTCCCGCAGGTATCCCCGTCATGGCAGTCGCAGGGTGGACCACGCTTCGCCGGTCCACCATTCGAGGCCTGGCATGGCGCCTCTGGTGGATGGAAAAGCGCCATCCACCCTGGAAGGCTGCAGTGCTGACATGGAATTTCCCACGGATAGCCCTGCCGCTGAGCACGCACCGTCCGGCAGAATCCAGCTAGTCGTAGGAAGAATCTCCATATACTGTATGAATATACAGTTTGCGGAGATTCTTCCATGCCTGCCCCTCTTCCGCCCCGTGGCCGTGGTACGGCCAGCAACCCCTTCAATCGCTTCTCACCGACCACCTCGGTGGCGATGGATGACGGCTGGTTCCAGGAAGTCCCGCCCAGCCGCGCGACCGAAGTGCGGCAGGAAACCGCCAAAAGCATCATCACCCGCAACCAGTCGCCGGACCTGCCCTTCGACCGTTCGGTGAATCCCTACCGCGGCTGCGAGCACGGCTGCATCTACTGTTACGCCCGGCCCAGCCATGCCTACTGGGACATGTCGCCGGGGTTGGATTTCGAAACCCGGCTCATCGCCAAGACCAACGCCGTCGCCCTGCTCGAACAGCAGCTCTCCAAGCCGGGTTACCAGTGCGCGCCGATCAACCTCGGTTCCAACACCGACCCGTACCAGCCCATCGAGCGCGAATACCGCCTCACCCGCCAGACCCTCGAAGTCCTGCTGCGCTACCGCCACCCGGTGACCATCGTTACCAAGGGCTCGCTGGTGCTGCGCGACCTCGACCTGCTCACTGATCTGGCAGAGCAGAACCTGGTGGCGGTGATGGTCAGCCTCACCACCCTCGACGATGAACTGAAACGCACCCTGGAACCTCGCGCCGCCGCCCCGTCGGCACGCCTGCGGGCGATTCGTGTGCTGAGCGAGAACCGCGTCCCGGTGGGTGTGCTCTGTTCGCCGATGATCCCCATGGTCAATGACATGGAGCTGGAGAGCCTGCTGGAAGCGGCTCGGGATAATGGTGCGCTACAGGCGAACTACATGCTGCTGCGCCTGCCCAGGGAGGTGGGCCCGCTTTTTGAAGAATGGTTGCAAGCGCATTACCCGCAGCGCGCCGCCCATGTGATGAGCATCATTCGCCAGTGCCGTGGCGGGGAAATCTACGACAGCCGTTTCGGCCACCGCTTCAAGGGCCAGGGACCTTTCGCCGAATTGCTGGCGCAGCGTTTTGCCGTCGCCATCCGCAAGCTGGGACTGAACCGGCGACGCGACTATGAGCTGGACTGTTCACGCTTCTGTCCGCCCGGTGGACAAATGGCGTTACTTTGAAGTGTGACTCGGGGGGCTGTTACGACAGTCCTGTAGGAATTCAAATGCCGGCAATACGTGGATAATGCGCGGCATAAAAGACAATTCCTACGATCACCGAGGTTGGCAGCATGAGCAACGAGCACGACAAGCTGGGCAGTGAAAGCGCCGAAGAAGCCCTGCGGAACATAGTCGAGGGCTTCCAGCGGTTCCGCGACGAAGTCTTCCCGCAACAGGAGGAACTGTTCAAGAAGCTTGCCCATGAGCAGAAACCCCGCGCCATGTTCATCACCTGTGCCGACTCGCGTATCGTCCCCGAGCTGATTACCCAGAGCTCGCCCGGCGACCTGTTCGTCACCCGTAACGTCGGCAACGTGGTGCCGCCTTATGGCCAGATGAACGGCGGCGTCTCGACGGCCATCGAATTCGCGGTGATGGCCCTCGGCGTGCACCACATCATCATCTGCGGCCACTCCGACTGCGGCGCCATGAAGGCGGTGATGGACCCACAGACGCTGGAGCGCATGCCCACCGTAAAGGCCTGGCTGCGCCATGCCGAGGTGGCCAAGGTGGTGGTTCAGGAAAACTGCGGCTGCGCCAGCCACGAGTCCCTGGCGGTGCTCACCGAAGAGAACGTGGTGGCCCAGCTCGACCACCTGCGCACCCACCCCTCGGTGGCGGCGCGCCTGGCCAGCGGACAGCTGTTCATCCATGGCTGGGTCTATGACATCGAGACTTCCGTCATCAAGGCCTACGATGCCGAGCAGGGGCGCTTCCGCGCGATCGGTGACGGTCCGCTGCCGATGGCCACGCCACGACCGCGCTACCAGGCGGAGTGATGAAAAAAGGGGCTGCCGGTGCAGCCCCTTTTTCATTCAACCGGCGGAACGCTGGCCCTGGTTCAGTTCCAGCCCGACGCCCAGTTGCTGGGACATGCACGGCCAGCGTTTCCAGGCTTCCTCCACCTTGGGATCGTGCAGTTGCTGGCGATAGGCCTGGGCCGACGGCTGGCTGAACACCTGGTCGTCCAGCAGGCCGTCCACGGCATGGTGCACGGCTTCGTCCAACTGGTTGGCGAATGGCTCGCCGATGAGCTGGTGGGCGATCAGGTTGGCCACCGTGGTATCCAGCGGGATCAGCGGCTGGCCGAAGTGCACGATGTAGCGGTCATTGACTTCCTCCACCAGGCGATGGGCCAGGTAGGCCTCGTCGAGCAGGCCCTCCAGGCCTTCATGACCGGCCATCAGGGCCGGGGGTTGCAGAAAGAATTGTTCGGCGACCTTGAGCACCGGTTTGATGCGGGCTTCGATCCCGGCTTCACGGGCGACATTGGCGGCGGCATCCAGCACGTCCGGGACCTGTTCCACATAAGCGGCGATGAAACGGGCGAGCACGCCCTGGGCATCCTCTGCCGGCAGACGAATGGCGGGGTGCAGGCTGGCGACCTGGGCTTCCAGTATCCGGGTCAGTTGGGAGGAGGCGACTTCGTTCTGGAGGGCGCGCTGGATGAGTTCGCGCAGTGCGGCGGTGTTCATGACTGCTCCTGAAAAGGACATGGCGGTTGCAGGTGAATGAAAAGTTGAAGACAAGACCTTAGCTCGCTCAGCGGAACTGCTAAGACCGGATTGTCATAATTGCCCGGCGGTTATTCGGGCAGGCTATAAAAGCACTTTGCCATCTGCTTGCAGCCCACGCCACCCGTGGCGTTTAGGACAAGGCTTACGCGCCTTCAGCCATTTCTTCGGTCGCGTTGCGCACCGGAAGTCCCTGTCTATACTCCGACTCGAAAGGCATTACCTGATGGAACCCGACTGTGCACCTGCGTGCCGAGGTCGGCGGTCCGAGTGTGGTAGTCCGGACAGCCGTCCCCAAGCCGTTGGCCCAGCCGGCGGGATAACAAGAACGAGAAGGGGAACCCGCAATGATGCGACATCCACGAGTCTGGATGGGACTCCTGCTGCTGTCTGTTCTCAGCCAGGCGGAGGCTGCCTGGACAGTCAACATGGCGCCTGGTGCAACCGAGGTCAGCCGCACCGTTTTCGATCTGCACATGACCATCTTCTGGATCTGCGTCGTCATCGGCGTACTGGTCTTCGGTGCCATGTTCTGGTCGATGATCATCCACCGCCGCTCCACCGGCCAGCAGCCGGCGCACTTCCACGAGAGCACCACGGTTGAAATCCTCTGGACTGTCGTGCCCTTCGTCATCCTCGTGCTGATGGCGGTGCCGGCGACCAAGACCCTGATCGACATCTACGACACCTCCGAGTCCGGACTGGATGTGCAGATCACCGGCTACCAGTGGAAATGGCACTACAAGTACCTGGGCCAGGACGTGGAGTTCTTCAGCAACCTGGCCACGCCCGCCGAGCAGATCCACAACAAGGCGCCGAAGGACGAGCACTACCTGCTGGAAGTCGACCAGCCGCTGGTGGTGCCGGTGGGCACCAAGGTGCGCTTCCTGATCACTGCCGCCGACGTGATCCACTCCTGGTGGGTGCCGGCGCTGGCGGTGAAGAAGGACGCCATTCCCGGCTTCGTCAACGAATCCTGGACGCGCATCGAGAAGCCCGGCCTCTACCGTGGCCAGTGCACCGAGCTGTGCGGCAAGGATCATGGCTTCATGCCCATCGTTGTCGAGGCCAAGTCCCAGGAGGACTTCGCCAAGTGGCTGGCCGCGCGCAAGGAAGAGACCGCCAAGCAGAAGGAGCTGACCGACAAGGAATGGACCCTGGACGAACTGGTTGCGCGAGGCGACAAGGTCTACCACACCACCTGCGCCGCCTGTCACCAGCCTGAAGGTCAGGGCATGCCGCCCATGTTCCCGGCGCTCAAAGGCTCGAAGATCGCCACCGGGCCGAAGCAAGACCACCTGAACATCGTCTTCCACGGCAAGCCGGGTACCTCCATGGCCGCCTTCGGCAAGCAGCTCTCCGAAGTCGATATCGCCGCCGTCATCACCTACGAGCGCAACGCCTGGGGCAACAACACCGGCGACATGGTGACTCCGAAGGAAGTGCTGGCCCTGAAACAGGCGGAAAGCCAATGAAGAAGACACCGGCCTATATGGAGACTGACATGAGTGCAGTGATCGATCACGATCATGCCGGGCATGATCACCACCACGGCCCGGCCAAGGGGCTGATGCGCTGGGTACTGACCACCAACCACAAGGACATCGGCACCATGTACCTGTGGTTCAGCTTCGCCATGTTCCTCCTCGGGGGGTCCATGGCGATGGTGATCCGCGCCGAGCTGTTCCAGCCTGGCCTGCAGATCGTGCAGCCGGAATTCTTCAACCAGATGACCACCATGCACGGTCTGATCATGGTGTTCGGCGCGGTGATGCCGGCCTTCGTGGGCCTGGCCAACTGGATGATCCCGCTGATGATCGGCGCGCCGGACATGGCCCTGCCGCGGATGAACAACTTCAGCTTCTGGCTGCTGCCGGCCGCCTTCGGCCTGCTGGTCAGCACCCTGTTCAGCGCAGGTGGCGGACCGAACTTCGGCTGGACCTTCTACGCGCCGCTGTCGACCACCTATGCGCCGGAAAGCGTCACCTACTTCATCTTCGCCATCCACCTGATGGGCATCAGCTCGATCATGGGCGCGATCAACGTGGTCGCCACCATCCTCAACCTGCGCGCCCCGGGCATGACCCTGATGAAGATGCCGCTGTTCGTCTGGACCTGGCTGATCACCGCCTTCCTGCTGATTGCGGTGATGCCGGTGCTGGCTGGTTGCGTGACCATGATGCTGATGGACATCCACTTCGGCACCAGCTTCTTCAGTGCCGCCGGTGGCGGCGACCCGGTGCTGTTCCAGCACGTGTTCTGGTTCTTCGGCCACCCCGAGGTGTACATCATGATCCTGCCCGCCTTCGGTGCGGTCAGCTCGATCATCCCGGCCTTCAGCCGCAAGCCGCTGTTCGGCTACACCTCGATGGTCTACGCCACCGCGTCCATCGCCTTCCTGTCGTTCATCGTCTGGGCGCACCACATGTTCACCGTGGGCATCCCGCTGACCGGTGAACTGTTCTTCATGTTCGCCACCATGCTGATCGCCGTGCCCACCGGGGTGAAGGTGTTCAACTGGGTGACCACCATGTGGGAAGGCTCGCTGACCTTCGAGACGCCCATGCTGTTCGCCGTGGCCTTCGTCATCCTGTTCACCATCGGCGGCTTCTCCGGCCTGATGCTGGCCATCGCCCCGGCGGACTTCCAGTACCACGACACCTACTTCGTGGTGGCTCACTTCCACTATGTGCTGGTGCCCGGCGCCATCTTCGGCATCTTCGCCTCGGCCTACTACTGGCTGCCGAAGTGGACCGGCCACATGTACGACGAGACCCTCGGCAAGCTGCATTTCTGGATGAGCTTCATCGGCATGAACATGGCGTTCTTCCCCATGCACTTCGTGGGGCTGGCGGGCATGCCGCGGCGGATTCCGGACTACAACCTGCAGTTCGCCGACTTCAACATGATCTCGTCCATCGGTGCCTTCACCTTCGGCGCTACCCAGTTCCTCTTCCTGTTCATCGTCATCAAGTGCATCCGTGGCGGCAAGAAAGCCCCGGCCAAGCCCTGGGACGGTGCCGAGGGCCTGGAGTGGACCGTGCCGTCGCCGGCGCCCTACCACACGTTCACTACACCGCCGGAAGTGAAGTGAGATGAGCGGGGAAATGAGCACTCGCCGCCTGATCCAGCGCCTGTTGTTGCTGGTGGTGGTGATGTTCGGCTTCGGTTTTGCCCTGGTACCGATCTATGACGTGATGTGCCAGGCCTTCGGCATCAACGGCAAGACCACCGGGTCGGCCTACGAGGGCGCGCAGAACGAAGACCAGCAGCGCCAGGTGCGGGTGCAGTTCCTCGCCACCAACGCGGCGGGGATGAGCTGGGAGTTCCGCCCCAAGGCGGATGACCTGGTGGTGCACCCGGGGGCGAGCAACGAGATGCTGTTCATTGCCTACAACCCCACCGACAAGCCGATGACGGCCCAGGCCATCCCCAGCGTGGCGCCGTCGAAGGCGGCGGCGTTCTTCCACAAGACCGAATGCTTCTGTTTCACCCAGCAGGTCCTGCAGCCCGGCCAGCGCATCGAGATGCCGGTGCGCTTCATCGTCGACCGTGATCTGCCGGCCGATGTGCATCACCTGACCCTCGCTTACACGCTGTTCGATATCACTGCCCGCAAGCCACCAGTCGCCAGGAATGACGGCTGACGGGCCGATAAGGAGAACAACAACGATGGCTAGTCACGAGCACTATTACGTTCCGGCCCAGAGCAAGTGGCCGATCATTGCCACCATAGGCCTTTTGACCACGGTCTATGGCGTGGGCACCTGGTTCAACGACCTCAAGGCGGCGCGCCCGGAATCCAACGGGCCGATCATCTTCTTCGTCGGCGGTCTGATCCTGGCCTACATGCTGTTCGGCTGGTTCGGCAATGTGATCCGCGAGAGCCGGGGCGGTCTCTACAGCCCGCAGATGGACCGTTCATTCCGCTGGGGCATGAGCTGGTTCATCTTCTCCGAGGTGATGTTCTTCGCCGCCTTCTTCGGTGCGCTGTTCTACGTGCGCCACTTCGCCGGTCCCTGGCTCGGCGGGGAGGGCGCCAAGGGCGTCGCCAACATGCTCTGGCCCAACTTCGAGTACGCCTGGCCGCTGCTGAACAACCCGGACTCCAAGTTGTTCCCGCCGCCCAAGGCGGTGATAGATCCGTGGCACCTGCCGCTGATCAACACCATCCTGCTGGTGACCTCGAGCTTCACCGTGACCTTCGCCCACCACGCCCTGCGCAAGAACAAGCGTGGTCCGCTGAAGCTCTGGTTGGCGCTGACCATCCTGCTCGGTGTGACCTTCCTGGGTTTCCAGGCCGAGGAATACATCCACGCCTACAAGGAGCTGGGGCTGACCCTGGGTTCGGGCATCTATGGCGCCACCTTCTTCATGCTCACCGGCTTCCACGGCGCCCACGTGACCCTGGGGGCGCTGATCCTGACTGTGATGCTGGTGCGCATCCTGCGCGGCCACTTCGACCCCGAGCATCACTTCGGATTCGAGGCGGCGGCCTGGTACTGGCACTTTGTGGACGTGGTCTGGATCGGCCTGTTCACCTTCGTCTACGTGCTGTGAAGGCGGTGGCCGGAGGCGGGGGCTTCCGGCTTACCAGGTGACATGGGAAACGAACTGGCCGCTGTAGAAACCCCAGGCGATGAGCGCCAGGGTCAGGGCGGCCAGGATTACACGAACCGTTAGCGCATTGACCACGCGGGAGCTGCGGCCTTCGTCCCTGACCAGGAAGAAAAGACCGCTGAACAAGCTGGCCACCGTGGCAAGCAACAAGAGGACGATCGCAGCTTTGAGCATGCGTGACTCCGGGGGAAGGGGGATGTTTTGCAGTATAGCCAGCCCTGTTCAGCCTCGCGGACGGCGGCCATGAGCACCTTCCGGCCCGGCCTGGCGCCCACCTTGGTGGTGCTCGCCCTGCTGCCGGTGCTGCTCGGGCTGGGCTTCTGGCAGCTCTCCCGCGCCGAGGAAAAACGCCAGCTGCTGGCGTCCGCTGATGCCCGGCGCATCGCCGCCCCTGTCGGCATCGAGAGCCTCCGCGCCAGCTCGGAACCCGCCCACCTGCGGGTACGCCTGAACGGCCATTTCGACGCCGCCCACAGCCTGCTGCTGGACAGCCGCATCCGCGACGGCAAGGCCGGCGTCGAACTGCTGCAACCCTTCCAGGACAGCGCCAGCGGCCAGTGGCTGCTGGTCAACCGTGGCTGGCTGCCCTGGCCCGATCGCCGCGTGGCACCGGCCTTCACCACCCCTGATGGCGAGCAGATGCTGGTCGCCCGGGCCTATGTACCGCCGGGCGCTGCGTTCGAACTCAAGCACCTGCAAGCGAGCGGCTGGCCGCAGCTGGTCAACCAGGTGGAGGCCGCCGCCCTCTGGCGACACCTCGGCCGCAACGGCCTGCCCCTGGAGCTGCGCCTCGAGGAAGGCCCGGCGGCCTACCGCACCGATTGGCCGGTGGTCGCCATGGGGCCGGAAAAGCACATCGGCTACGCCGTGCAGTGGTTCGCCCTGGCGGCGGCCCTGCTCGGCCTGTTCATCTATTTCGGATTGCGCAAAGGACGGGAGAACAACAATGAACCCAGCACTCGCCATGCCTGAGGCCGTGCCGCCGCGCCGCCGTGGGCGCATCCAGCTGCTGCTGATCCTGATGGTGGTGATCGGCCCGATGATGCTCGCCACCGCCATGTACAAGTTCAGCTTCTGGGTGCCGGAAGGCCGCAGTTATCACGGCGCGATGATCGGCAACGGCCAGACCAGCGCCGATATCGGCGTCCAGGGCGCTTCGCCGCAGGAGACCTGGCAATTACTGGTCACTGCGCCGGGTGCCTGCGAGGCCGATTGCCAGCAGCTGGTCTACCTGGCGCGGCAGATCCACATCGGCCTGGGCCGCGATGCGTCGCGCGCCAGCCACTCCCTGGCCGCTGCCGATGTGCCAGCGGACTACGCCGACAAGCTCAAGCAGGAATATCCGCAGTTGAAACGCTACGGCCTGGACAGGGGCACCTACGCGAAGGCCACCGACAATCTGGGTGGCGCCCGCCTGTGGATCGTCGACCCTCACGGCAACCTCGTCCTGCGTTACGACGGCACCGCCAAGGGCAAGCAGATCCTCAACGACCTGCGCCACCTGCTGAAGCTTTCCAATATCGGTTGATCGACCCCTTTCTCGGGAAAGGTGAGGAGCGACTGCTGTGGATACCTACAAGAACCGGCCCGGATTTCGCCTCGCCCTGTTCGCCACCCTGCTGGCACTGGTCGTGGTGCTGCTGGGTGCCTACACCCGCCTGACCCACGCTGGCCTCGGCTGCCCCGATTGGCCCGGCTGTTATGGCTTCATCGGCGTGCCGCAGACCGACGCCCAGCTCGCCCATGCCGAGGCGAATTTCCCCCACGCACCGGTGGAGGCCCGGAAGGGCTGGAACGAGATGGTCCACCGCTACTTCGCCGGCACCCTCGGACTGGTGATCCTCGGTCTGGCCATTCATGCCGTACGCCTGCGCGGCCGCGACGGTCAGCCGCTGAAGCTGCCGCTGCTGCTGGTGGCGGTGGTCGTCGCCCAGGCCGCCTTCGGCATGTGGACAGTGACCCTGCAGCTCTGGCCCCAGGTGGTGACCGCGCACCTCCTGGGCGGGTTCACCACGCTCTCGCTGCTGCTGCTGCTGAGCTTGCGGCTGTCCAACGCCTTCCCGCCGCTGCAATTGCCGCAGCGATTGCGGCTGTGGGCGGCACTGGGTCTGTCGCTGGTGATCGGACAGATCGCCCTCGGCGGCTGGGTCAGCTCCAACTACGCAGCCGTGGCCTGCGTCGACCTGCCCACCTGCCACGGCCAGTGGTGGCCGGCGATGGACTTCGCCAACGGCTTCCACCTCACCCAGCACATCGGCCCCAACTACCTGGGCGGGCAACTGGACAGCGACGCCCGCACCGCCATCCACATGACCCATCGCCTCGGCGCGCTGGTCGTCACCCTCGTGCTGCTGGCCCTTGCCTGGCAGCTGCGCGCTGCCGGACTCAAGGGCTTGGCCGGGTTGCTGTTGACGGCCCTGTGCCTGCAGGTGGGCCTGGGCATCAGCAACGTGATCTTCCATCTGCCGCTGCCAGTGGCGGTGGCCCACAACGGTGGCGGCGCCCTGTTGCTGCTGGTGCTGGTCACCACCAATTACCGGGTGCGCGCTTCAGCCCTTTCGGTAGGAGCGGGCTCTGCTCGCGAACGCGGGATTGCCGGGGAATCGCGAGCAGAGCTCGCTCCTGCGGTGATCACTTCGCCCAGCAAATAAGGAGTACACGCCATGGCCACTCTGCTCAGCCAAGGACACACCCAGGCCCGTGCCAGCTGGCGCGATTACCTGGAACTGACCAAACCCAAGGTGGTGGTGCTGATGCTCATCACTTCCCTGGTCGGCATGTTCCTCGCCACCCGCGCCGGCGTGCCCTGGACGGTGCTGCTGTTCGGCAACCTCGGTATCGGTCTCTGCGCCGGTGCGGCGGCGGCGGTCAACCATGTGGTGGACCGGCGCATCGACTCGATCATGGCGCGCACCCTGAAACGCCCGGTGGTCAATGGCCGCGTCTCGCCGGTGGCTGCCTTGAGCTTCGCCTTCGTGCTGGCCGTGCTGGGCCAGGCGCTGCTGCTGGCCTTCACCAATGAGCTGACCGCCTGGCTGACCCTGGCGTCCCTGGTGGGCTACGCGGTGCTCTACACCGGTTTCCTCAAGCGTGCCACACCGCAGAACATCGTCATTGGCGGCCTGGCCGGCGCCGCACCTCCGCTGCTGGGCTGGGTCGCCGTCACCGGGCACATGTCCGCCGAGCCGCTGCTGCTGGTTCTGATCATCTTCGCCTGGACCCCTCCGCACTTCTGGGCCCTGGCCATCCATCGCAAGGAGGAGTACGCCAAGGCCGACATCCCCATGCTGCCGGTGACCCATGGTGAGCACTACACCAAGGTGCACATCCTGCTCTACACCCTGGTGATGTTCGCGGTCAGCCTGCTGCCCTACGTCATCCACATGAGCGGCGTGCTTTACCTGGCGTGCGCGGTGGCTCTTGGGGCGCGCTTCCTGCAGTGGGCCTGGGTGCTGTACCGTGACAGCAAACCGCACGCTGCGATCAAGACCTTCAAGTACTCTATCGCCTACCTCTTCCTGCTGTTCATCGCCCTGCTGGTGGACCACTACCTGATGCTGAACCTATGACCAGAATCCAGAAAACCGTCTTCGTCCTCGTCGCCATCGTGGCCGTGGTGCTCGGCCTCACCGTGCACCGTGTCCTGACCAGCCAGGGCCAGGCCGACCCGACCAGGCTGCTCGATGCCGGTATCGTCCTGCTGCCCCAGAGCCGCACCCTGCCGGCGCTGGAAATGGTCGACCAGAACGGCCAGAAGATCGCAGTGGACCAGCTCAAGGACAAGTGGAGCCTGGTGTTCTTCGGCTACACCTTCTGCCCCGACATCTGCCCCACCACCCTGGCGCAGATGCGTGAGCTCAAGGGCCTGCTGCCACAGCAGGCGCAGGACAACCTGCGCTTCGTGTTCGTCAGCGTCGACCCGAACCGCGACACCCCGCAGCAGATCAAGCAGTACATCGGCTACTTCGACCCGACGTTCGTCGGCATCACCGGTGACCTGCCCACCCTGCAGAAGCTCGCCAACGCCGTGAGCATTCCCTTCATCCCGGCCGATACCAGCAAGGAAAACTACACCGTCGACCACAGCGGCAACCTGGTGGTCCTCGGCCCTGACGGCACCCAGCGCGGCTTCATCCGCTCGCCGCTGAACAACCAGAAGCTCAAGGAGCAGCTGCCGGGTCTGGTCGCACCGAAAAGCTGACGCGAATCGGGCGTACCGCGCAGGCTGCGTTGCGCGCACCGAAATCCCGGCGCACCCTACGATCAAGCCGAGTGCGCTAGCCAGGCACCCACAAAAAAGCCCGCTCATTGAGCGGGCTTTCTCATTCAGCCGGACGCGATCAGAACGCCGGAACCACGGCGCCCTTGTACTTCTGCTCGATGAATTTCTTCACCTCGGGGCTGTTCAGGGCCTTGGCCAGTTTCTGCATGTCGGCGCTGGCCTTGTTGTCCTCGCGCGATACCAGGATGTTCACGTAGGGCGAGTCGCTGCCTTCGATCACCAGGGCGTCCTTGGTGGGGTTCAGCTTGGCTTCCAGCGCATAGTTGGTGTTGATCAGCGCCAGGTCGACCTGGTTCAGCACGCGCGGCAGGGTGGCGGCTTCCAGCTCACGGACCTTGATGCCCTTGGGGTTCTCGACGATGTCCTTCGGGGTGGCGGTGATGCTGGTGTTGTCCTTCAGCTTGATCACGCCGGCCTTGTCCAGCAGGAGCAGGGCGCGGCCGCCGTTGGTGGCGTCGTTGGGGATGACCACCTGGGCGCCTTCCGGCAGCTCGGCCAGGGACTTCACCTTGCTGGAGTAGGCGCCGAAGGGCTCGACGTGCACGCCGGTGACGGAAACCAGCTTCACCTTGGTCTGGCGGGCCTTGTTGAACTCGTCGAGGTAAGGCTGGTGCTGGAAGAAGTTGGCGTCCAGACGGCCTTCGGCAACCTGCACGTTGGGCTGGACGTAGTCGGTGAAGACCTTCACCTGCAAGTCCACGCCTTCTTTGGCCAGTTGCGGCTTGATGAACTCGAGGATCTCCGCGTGGGGCACCGGGGTGGCGGCGACTTTCAGGGTGTCGGCCTGGGCGGAGAGGGCGGTCAGGGCAGCGAAGGCCACCAGCAGTTTCTTCATGAACGGCTCCTTGTGGGAAGTCATCGGGCCGGCGCGGTTGGCGCCGGCGCCAGGTCATTTACGGGAAAAATGCACCACCAGCTTGTCGCCGACGGTTTGCAGTATCTGTACGAGCACCAGCAGCAGGACCACGGTGACCACCATCACGTCGGTCTGGAAGCGCTGGTAGCCGAAGCGGATGGCCAGGTCGCCGAGGCCGCCCGCGCCCACCACGCCGGCCATCGCCGTGTAGGACACCAGGGTGATGGCGGTGACGGTGATGGCGGCGAAGATGCCCGGCCGCGCTTCCGGCAGCAGGGCGTTCCAGATGATCTGGCCGGTGGTGGCGCCCATCGCCTGGGTGGCTTCCAGGATGCCGCGGTCCACCTCGCGCAACGCCGTTTCCACCAGGCGCGCGAAGAACGGCGTGGCACCGACCACCAGCGGCGGGATGGCGCCAGCGACGCCCAGGGAGGTACCGGTGAGGAACACGGTGAAGGGGATCATCACGATCAGCAGGATGATGAAGGGCAGCGAACGCAGCACGTTCACCAGCAGCGACAGCAGGCCGTATACGGCCTTCTGCTCGAACAGCTGGCGCGGGCCGGTGAGGAACAGCAGCACGCCCAGCGGCAGGCCCAGCAGCACGGTGAACAGCAGCGAGCCACCGAGCATGAGGAAGGTGTCGAGGGTGGCGAGCCAGATTTCGTACCAGTCGATATTGGCGAGCAGGGCGTCCATCAGCGCAGGATCTCCAGGTGCACGTCCGCCTCGCGGAAGCAGCCAAGCGCGGCGTCGATGTCGCCGCCGGTCAGGGCCAGGGTCAGCTGGCCGTAGGGGGTGTCCTTGATGCGGTCGATGCGTCCGGCAAGGATGCTGTAGTCGACGCCGGTCTGGCGCGCGACGGTGCCCAGCAGCGGGGCGTAGGTCGCCTCGCCACGGAAGGTCAGGCGCAGGATGCGGCCGCTGACGTGGGCGAAGTCATCGCGCTGTTCGCTCTCGTCCACCTGCTCGTCTTCCAGCACGAAGCGCTGGGTGGTGATGTGCTGCGGATGCAGGAACACATCGGCCACCGCACCCTGCTCGACGATCACGCCGCCATCCATCACCGCCACGCGGTCGCAGACCCGGCGGATCACGTCCATCTCGTGGGTGATGAGGACGATGGTGAGCTTCAGCTCGCGGTTGATCTCGGCCAGCAGTTGCAGCACCGAGGCCGTGGTCTGCGGGTCGAGGGCGCTGGTGGCCTCGTCGCAGAGCAGGATCTTCGGCTGGGTGGCCAGGGCGCGGGCGATGCCGACGCGCTGCTTCTGGCCGCCGGAAAGCTGTGCCGGGTACTTGCGGGCGTGGTCGCTGAGGCCGACGCGGTCCAGCAGTTCGGTGACGCGGCGATCGATCTCGGTGCGGGACAGCTCGCCCGCCAGCTTCAGCGGCAGGGCGACGTTCTCGGCGACGGTCTTGGACGACAGCAGGTTGAAGTGCTGGAAGATCATCCCGACGCGCTGGCGGAAGCGGCGCAGGCCTTCGCTGTCCAGGGCGGTGACGTCTTCGCCATCGATGACGATGCGACCACCGGTGGGTTCTTCAAGGCGGTTGATCAGGCGCAGCAGGGTGCTCTTGCCAGCACCGGAGTGGCCGATCAGGCCGAACACTTCGCCGCTCTGGATGGCGAGGTCGGTCGGCTGCAGGGCCGGGATTTCGCGGCCTTCGACGCGGTACGCCTTGTGGACGTTATGGAATTCGATCACTGCGGAAACCTTGTGGGTTCGTCGTTAGCCGGATCGGCTAAAAACCGGCAAGTTTACCTGCTGGCACATAGGCACAGAAAATCTTTCTGGACCTATGGCTATAGCAGGAGGGAATAAGCGACAGGCGGACTCCGTGGAGTCTAGCTGCCGCCGGCCGGGACGTTCAGTGGCGCGGGCTGAGTACCAGGCGCGGCACCTGGTCGGGGTTCAGGGCCTGGCTGTACTGGGTCTTGAAGCCGGGATCGAGCTTCTTCACCCGTGCCGACAGCAGGGCGGCGACCCAGGGGTAGTCCTTGGCCTCACGCACCTGGATCTGCACGGTGCAATCGTGGGCGACGATATCGGCGGCCACGCCATCCAGCAGGCGGCGCAGGTTCTCGTTGTCGTCGCGGTCGAGCATGGGCAGCTCCACCAGCGGTTTCAGCGCGCGTGGCTTGCTGTCCTGGACAACGGGCTTTTCGCCCAGGGGCGTATTGGGCAGGACGGTCTGCGCCTGGATGGCGGCGGCCTGGCGTTCGGCGGCCTCGCGCAGCTGACGGGCCTGGTCCAGGCGCGCGGCATTTTCCTTGGCAGCGGCGGCCTCGGCGGCGTGGCGGGCCTGTTCGGCGCGGGCTTCGGCGGCTTCGCGGGCCTGGTCGATGGCGCCGTCCAGGCCGGTGGTCAGGGCGGGCGCCTGGGGCATCAGGCTACGGGCATGGCTGAGGGCCTTGGTGGCGTTGTCCAGGTCGCCTTGCTGCAGGGCGTCCTGGCCGCGCTTGAGCCAGGCATCGGCCAGCTGGCGCTGGTACTGCTCGAGACGGGTGTCGCCGGCGGCCCTTTCTTCCAGGCCCTTGAGCTGAGTCTCTGCTTCGGTGAGCTTGCCGTCGGCAAGGTCCTGGTCGAGATGTCGGAAGCTGCTGACCAGATCGTCGGTTGGTACCTCGGCCACTTGCTGGGCGGTCTGGCAGGCGGCCAACAGCAGGGAAAAGGCGACAACGGGCAGGCAACGAGTGGCGAACAGCTTCATTCCAGCAGGTCTCTGATTGCTCAAAAAACGCGCGATTCTACACTGCAGCGCTGATCAGGACAAAAAGTAGGGGCAAAACGGCCGCGAAGATGGCATTTCCAGAGGCATCTCACTGGCCTTGCGGACCTTTCGCGGCTCCTGTCGGAACCGCCACTGCTGCAATATGGCCAGCCACAACGACAAGAACGGCGAGGATTGCCATGTACCCAGCCCTCCAGGACTTCGACTACCTCATCGTCGGCGCCGGCCCTGCCGGCTGCCTGCTGGCCAACCGGCTTTCCGCCGACCCCGGCGTGCGCGTGCTGCTGCTGGAAGCCGGCGGCCGTGACACCTATCCGTGGATCCACATTCCGGTCGGCTACCTCTATTGCATCGGCAACCCACGTACCGACTGGTGCTATCGCACCGAGGCCGAGCCTGGCCTGCATGGCCGCAGCCTGGGTTACCCGCGCGGGCGCGTGCTGGGCGGCAGCTCCTCGATCAACGGGATGATCTACATGCGCGGCCAGGCTGCCGACTACGATCGCTGGGAGGCGCTGGGCAATGCGGGCTGGAGCTGGAAGGACGTGTTGCCCCTGTTCCTGCGCAGCGAAAGTCATTTCGGCGGTTCCAGCGAGTTTCACAACGGTGCCGGCGAGTGGCGGGTCGAACGCCAGCGCCTCTCGTGGGAAATCCTCGACGCCTTCCGGCTGGCCGCCGGCGAATGCGGCATTGCCCCGCTGGACGATTTCAACACCGGCGACAACGAAGGCTGCGGCTACTTCCAGGTCAACCAGCGTGCCGGGGTGCGCTGGAATGCGTCCAAGGCGTTCCTGCGACCCGCGTCGCAACGGCCCAATCTCACGGTGCGCACCGGAGTGGAGGTGCAGCGCCTGTTGCTGGAGCAGGGCCGCGCAGCAGGCGTGTCGGGGCGCTGGGAGGGTGTGCAGCATGAATTCCGGGCGCGGCGGGAAGTGATCCTCTGCGCCGGTGCCGTAGGCACGCCGATGCTGCTGCAACGCTCGGGGGTCGGTCCGCGACCGCTGCTCGAGCGCCTCGGCATCGGCGTGCGACATGAGCTCGCCGGGGTGGGCGGAAACCTGCAGGACCACCTGCAGCTGCGGCTGATCTTCAAGGTCTCCGGCGTGCCGACCCTCAACCAGATGGCCGGCAGCCTGTGGGGCCGGCTGGGCATGGGGCTGCGCTACCTCACCAGCCGCAGCGGGCCGTTGGCCATGGCGCCGAGCCAGCTCGGCGCCTTCGTCCGTTCCGGTCCCGAGCAGACCCGGGCGAATCTCGAATACCACGTACAGCCGCTGTCCCTGGAGCGATTCGGCGAGCCGCTGCATTCCTTCCCTGCCTTTACCGCGTCGGTGTGCAACCTGCGCCCGCGTAGCCGTGGCCGGGTAGACATCCGCTCTGTCGATCACCGGGCGCCGCCGTTGATTCAGCCCGGTTACCTGAGTGATGCCGAGGACCTGCGGGTGGCCGCCGATGCCATCCGCCTGACCCGGCGTATCGCCGCCGCGCCGGCGTTGGCGCGCTATCGGCCGGAGGAGTACCTGCCGGGACCGGCGCTGCAGAGCGAAGAGGAGCTGCATGAGGCAGCGGGGCAGATCGGCACCACCATCTTCCACCCGGTGGGTACCTGCCGCATGGGGCAGGATCGGGACGCCGTGGTGGATGCCGACCTCAAGGTGCACGGTATTCCGGGGTTGCGCATTGCCGACGCCTCGGTGATGCCGGAAATCGTCTCCGGCAACACCTGCTCGCCGACCCTGATGATCGCCGAGAAGGCCGCGTCCCTGGTGCTTGCCGATCTCAGGCGCGGCGCGGCAGCGCAAAGCTGAAGAGGAACAGGCTGGCGGCGGAGACCACGATGGACGGGCCGGCCGGGGTGTCCTTGAACCAGGACAGCGCAAGGCCGGCGCAGACCGCCACCAGGCCCAGCAGGCTGGCGCCCAGGGCCATTTGCTCGGGGCTGCGGGCGTGGCGCTGGGCGGCGGCGGCCGGGATGATCAGCAGCGAGGTGATCAGCAGCACGCCGACGATCTTCATCGCCACGGCGATCACCACCGCGATCAGCAGCATCAGGGCGAGGCGGATGGCTGCCACTGGCAGGCCCTCTACCCGCGCCAGTTCCTCGTGCACGGTGATCGCCAGCAGCGGCCGCCACATGGGGATCAGCACCAGCAGCACCAGGGCGCTGCCGCCGAGGATCCAGGCAAGGTCGCTGCGGCTGACCGCCAGCAGGTCGCCGAAGAGGTAGCCCATCAGGTCGATACGCACTTCGCTCATGAAGCTCAGGGCCACGAGACCCAGCGACAGGGTGCTGTGGGCGAGGATGCCCAGCAGGGTGTCTGACGCCAGCGGCTGGCGTTGCTGCAGGGTGACCAGCAGCACTGCGAGCAGTACGCAGCCGACGGTCACGGCGAGGGTCGGGCTGACGTCCAGCATCAGGCCCAGGGCCACGCCGAGCAGCGCGGCGTGGGACAGGGTGTCGCCGAAATAGGCCATGCGCCGCCAGACCACGAAGGAGCCGAGAGGACCGGCCACCAGGGCCAGGGCGAGGCCGGCGAGCAGTGCGTTGAGCAGGAAATCAGCCATGGTTGCAGTCGGGGCCGTGCTGGTGGACGGGAGTGAAACGGGTGCCGGCGGGGAAAGGTTGCTTCACCACTTCGCCATGCAGGTCGTGGGCGTGGTCGTGATGGTGGTGGTAGACCGCGAGGCTCTTGGCATCCTGGCCGAACAGCTCGACGAAGGCCGGGTCGCCGCTGACTTGTTCCGGGTGGCCGGAGCAGCAGACATGGCGATTGAGGCAGACCACCTGGTCGGTGGCGCTCATCACCAGGTGCAGGTCGTGGGAAACCATCAGCACGCCGCAGCCGTGGCGGTCGCGCAGGCGGGTGATCAGGCGATAGAGCTCGGCCTGGCCGGCGACATCGACGCCCTGCACGGGCTCGTCGAGCACCAGCAGCTCGGGTTCGCGCAGCAGCGCACGGGCCAGCAGCACGCGCTGCAATTCGCCGCCGGAAATGTTCTGCAGCGGGCTGTCGATCACCTGCACGGCGCCTACTTCATCCAGCGCGGCGAGGGCCGCCTTGCGGTCCACGCCCGGCACCAGGCGCAGGAAACGCAGCACGGTGAGCGGCAGGGTGGCATCCACCTGGAGCTTCTGCGGCATGTAGCCGATGTGCAGCCGCGGCTTGCGCCAGACCTCGCCCTTGTCCGGCTTGAGCAGGCCGAGAACGGTGCGCACCAGGGTGGTCTTGCCGGCACCGTTGGGGCCGATCAGGGTGACGATCTCCCCGGCCTTCACGGCCAGGTGCACGTCCTGCAGCACCGGCTGCCCGGCAAAGTCGACGCCGACCTTTTCGAGGCGGATCAGTGCCTCGCTCATGCGGCCACCTGGCAGCTGGCGCAGAGGCCGACGACTTCGACGGTCTGGCCCTCGACGGAGAATCCGACGGATTTCGCGCTGTCGACAATGGCCTGGCTGATGCAGGATTGCTCCAGCTCGATGGCCGTCTGGCAGTTGCGGCAGATGAGGAACTGGCCCTGGTGGGACTCGCCCGGATGGTTGCAGCCGACGAAGGCGTTGAGCGAGGCGATGCGGTGCACCAGGCCGTTTTCCAGGAGGAAATCCAGGGCACGGTAGACGGTGGGCGGTGCCGCGCGGCGGCCATCTTCCTCGGTCAGCACGCCGAGGATGTCGTAGGCACCCAGCGGCTTGTGGCTCTGCCATACCAGTTCCAGCACGCGTTTGCGCAGGGCGGTCAGGCGCAGGCCCTGCCGGCCGCAGATGGCTTCGGCTTCGGCCAGGGCGTTGGATACGCAGTGGGAATGGTCGTGGGGGCGACAGGCCAGGGGGGCTTTTGCGCTGATCGGCTTGAGCATGGCGGCGACGTTCAGAGAAAGAGACGTTATTCTATAACTCTTTTCCCGCCGAGTCTGTGCCGTGTTCCGTCTATTCGTCTCCCTGTTCCTCAGCGCCTTTGCCCTGTCGGCCCAGGCCGACGTGCGCCTTTTGACCAGCATCAAGCCACTGCAACTGATCGCCGCAGCCGTTCAGGACGGCGCCGGCCAGCCGGAGGTGCTGCTGCCCCCCGGAGCCTCGCCGCACCAGTACGCCCTGCGCCCTTCCGACGTGCGCCGGGTGCGTGAGGCCGACCTGTTCTACTGGGTTGGCCCGGACCTCGAAGGCTTCCTGCCCCGCGTGCTGACAGGGCGCGACAAGCCCAGCGTGGCCTTGCAGAGCGAGCCCGGCATGACCCTGCGCCATTTCGAGGCGCTGCAGGATGAGCATGAAGGCGAGCACGACGAACACGAGCACGACCACGACCATCGTCCCGGCTCGATGGACGCCCATCTCTGGCTGCTGCCGGCCAACGCCCGGCTGATCGCCGCTCGCATGGCCGCCGACCTGGCTGCCGCCGACCCGGCCAACGCCGCCCGCTACCAGGACAATCTGGCGGCGTTCCAGGGTCGCCTCGACCAGCTCGATGCCACTCTCAAGGCGCGCATGGCCAAGGTCGCCGACAAGCCGTTCTTCGTCTTCCACGAGGCCTTCGACTATTTCGAGGCCGCCTACGGCTTGCGTCATGCCGGCGTATTCAGCGTGGCCAGCGAAGTGCAACCCGGTGCGCGCCACATTGCTGCCATGCGTGAGCGGCTGCAGGCGGCCGGCCCGAGCTGCGTGTTCAGCGAGCCGCCGGTGCGCCCGCGTCTGGCCGACACCCTGACCGCCGGCCTCCCGGTGCGCCTGGCCGAACTGGATGCCCTGGGCATGAACGCCCCGGTGTCCGCCAACGGCTACGAGGCCCTGCTGCAGAACCTGGGCGACGGCCTGGCGGGGTGCCTGGAGGCCCTCTGATCTCGACGGTAGGGTGCACATGTTTAGCCGGTATACATGGCGCACCCTACCGGGCGATATCGCACGGACTGCTAAGGTGAGAGAGGGGCCGCGGGCTGTCTTGATATGAGTCAGCGGCCGGCATTCGTGGTCAGACTAGTCTGGACGCTTCATCGCAGGAGGGCGACGGATGGCCAGAACGGGAACCCCCAGGCAGGTCCAGGGCAATCACGGCATCGCCTTGCAGGCGGCGTCGGAAGACATCTGGGACAGCAAGTACCGCCTCAAGCACAGGGACGGTACGCCGATCGACCTCACCCCCGACGCCACCTGGCAACGCGTGGCCCGTGCCCTGTCGGAGGTGGAGACCGACGCCTCGGCCCGCGAGCACTGGTACGAACGCTTCCTCTGGGCCCTGCGCAATGGCGCCATCCCCGCCGGGCGCATCATTTCCAACGCCGGCGCCCAGGACATCAAGCCCGCCACCTCGACCATCAATTGCACCGTTTCCGGCACCATCCTCGACTCCATGGACGACATCCTCGGCAAGGTCCATGAAGCCGGGCTCACCCTCAAGGCCGGCTGCGGCATCGGCTACGAATTCAGCACCCTGCGCCCGCGCGGTGCCTACGTTTCCGGGGCCGGTGCGCAGACCAGCGGGCCGCTGTCCTTCATGGATATCTACGACAAGATGTGCTTCACCGTGAGTTCCGCAGGCGGCCGCCGCGGTGCGCAGATGGGCACCTTCGACGTCTGCCATCCGGACGTGCGCGAGTTCATCCGCGCCAAGCGCGAGGATGGCCGTCTGCGCCAGTTCAACCTCAGCCTGCTGGTGAGCGATGCCTTCATGCACGCGGTGGAGAACGACACCGAATGGCCGCTGCTCTACCCGGTGCACCCCAAGGAACGCGAGGAGCTCGACTTCGGTGACTCGACCCAGGTGATCTGGCGCGACTGGCCGGTGCACGAGGGCTACATCACCCGCGAGGACGGCCTGGTGGCGTGCAAGGTCTACGGCCGCGTCCAGGCCCGGCACCTGTGGGACATGATCATGGTGTCCACCTACGATTTCGCCGAGCCCGGATTCATCCTCATCGACCGGGTCAACGAGCTGAACAACAACTGGTGGTGCGAGGCGATCCGGGCCACCAACCCGTGCGGGGAGCAGCCACTTCCTCCTTATGGTTCCTGCCTGCTCGGCTCGATCAACCTCACTGCCTTCGTCGAGGAGCCGTTCACCGAGGACGCTCATTTCGACTGGGAGCGCTTCCGCGCCGTGGTGCGGGTTTTCACCCGCATGCTCGACAACGTGGTGGAGATCAATGGGCTGCCGCTGGAGAAGCAGCGCGAGGAAATTCTCGGCAAGCGCCGTCACGGTATGGGCTTTCTCGGCCTCGGCTCGGCCCTCGCGCTGCTGCGGTTGCGCTACGGCAGCACCGAGGCCTGCGTGTTCACCGAAGAGGTGGCGCGGGAAATGGCCCTGGCCGGCTGGCAGGTGGCCCTGGAGCTGGCGCGGGAGAAAGGTCCGGCGCCCATCCTGGCGCTCGACTATGAGGTGACCGCCGCCATGCTGCGCAAGCGCCCGGAAATGGTGGACGACGGCTACAAGGTAGGCGACCGTGTTCCCGGCCGCGTCCTCCACGCCCGCTATTCCCGCTACATGCAGCGTGTCGCCGAGCATGCCCCGGAACTGGTGGCCGAACTGGCCGAGGTGGGCGCGCGCTTCACCCACCACAGCTCCATCGCCCCCACCGGCACCATCAGCCTCAGCCTGGCGAACAACGCCTCCAACGGCATCGAGCCGAGTTACGCGCACCAGTATTCGCGCAACCTGATCCGTCCCGGGCGCAAGACCAAGGAGAAGATCGAAGTGCGCAGTTATGAGCTGCTGGCCTACCGCGCCCTGGTCAACGGCCAGGCCCGGCCGGATGCCGAGCACCCGGCGCAGCGCCTGCCGGACTATTTCGTGAGTGCCGACGATATCAGTCCGGCCGAGCATGTGGACATGCAGGCGGCGGCGCAGAAGTGGGTCGACTCCTCCATCTCCAAGACCGCCAACGTGCCCTCCGATTTCCCCTTCGAGGATTTCAAGGACATCTATCTGCACGCCTGGCGCCAGGGCCTCAAGGGCTGCACCACCTTCCGCTTCAATCCGGCGGCCTTCCAGGGCGTACTGGTGAAGGACGCGGACCTTGAGAGGACGGTTTACCGCTTCGAGCTGGAAGACGGCACCCTGGTGGAGCTTCGCGGTAACGAGGAGGTGGAGTACGACGGCGAGGTGCACACCGCCGCCAACCTGTTCGAAGCCCTGAAGGAAGGCTACTACGGCAAGTACTGAATGATCGGAGGCGGTCATGACCATCAAGATCGAGAAGAAGATCAAGGGCTTCAGCCTGGTGGACCTGGAACAGGAAAAGGTCCGCAAGGCCGCCGAGGAAGCGGCTGCCGTGGTGCAGATGGACGAAACCCTGCAGCGGCCGGAAACCTTGGTGGGTGCCACCTACAAGATCAAGTCGCCGCTGTTCGAGCACGCGCTCTACGTGACCATCAACGACATCGTGCTCAACCCCGGCACCGCCTTCGAGCAGCGCCGGCCCTTCGAAATCTTCATCAACTCCAAGGGCATGGAGCACTTCCAGTGGATCGTCGCCCTCACCCGCATCATGTCGGCGGTATTCCGCAAGGGAGGCGACTGCACCTTCCTGGTGGAAGAGCTGAAGGCGGTGTTCGACCCACGAGGCGGTTACCTCAAGCGCGGCGGCGTCTACATGCCGTCGCTGGTGGCGGAGATCGGCGCCGTGCTGGAGCGCCACCTGATCGCCATCGGCCTGATGGAAGGCCAGAAGCTGGACGAGGAACAGCGCCTCTACCTGGCGGAAAAGCGTGCCGCCTACGAGGCCAGCCAGGGCACCACCACCGCCGAGCCCGGCGAGGGCTTCCCGCCCGGCGCCCAGCTCTGCGGCAAGTGCAATACCCAGGCGGTGGTGCAAATGGATGGCTGCGCGACCTGCCTCAACTGCGGCCATTCCAAGTGTGGGTGAGCCGGGGCAGGCAACGCATGCGTTGCCCCGGCGAACGACAGGCCATGGATGGCCAGGCCGGGGGTAAGCGAGGCAGATGGGTCATGACAGGGATGTCGACTCGGAATTTCTACGAAGTGCGGATCTGTGGGAGCGAATTCATTCGTGAATGAATTCGCTCCCACAGGAAATGCGAAGAACCGTGCGCCTCAGAGCGCAAACGGCAACGGCAGCTCTACTTTCTGCCGCTGCGCCAGGCGCCGCTGGAACACACTTGGATCGTGGATCAGCACATCCTGCCCGGCGAAGGCATTGGCGGCGATCAGGCGCGACAACCAGAAGCGCACACAGGCGATGCGCAAGGCGGTCGGCCAGAGTTCGGCTTCGGCGGCGGTGAAGGGGCGCAGCGCCGCGTAGGCGCCGAGCAGGGCGCGGGCGAGCTGGCTGTCGAGGCGGCCGTCGGCGTCCGAACACCAGTCGTTCAGGCAGATGGCCAGGTCATAGAGCATCGGCCCGGAACAGGCGTTGTAGAAGTCGATCACGCCGGACAGGTGGGTGCCGTCGAACAAGGCATTGTCCTTGAACAGGTCGGCGTGCAGGTTGGCGCGCGGCAGGGCGAGGAAACGCGCCTTCACCGCGCCGATTTCCTTCAGTGCATCACGCAGCAGCGGCAGGGCCGTCTGGTCCAGTTGCAGGGCCAGCGCCGGACCTTCATCGAGCATCCAGTCCAGGCCGCGATCGCTCTTGCGCTCCAGGACCTGATCGCGGGTGGCCAGGTGCAGGCGCGCCAGCAGGGCACCGACTTCCGCGCAGTGGTGGGCATTGGGTTGGTGCACGTGTTTGCCCGGCAGGCGCGGTTGCAGCAGCGCCGGCTTGCCGGCGAGCTCGCGCAGGGCGTCACCGTCCCCGGTGCGCAGGGCAAAGGGCACCGGCAGGTCCGCGTCGTGGAGCACATCCAGCAGTTCGATGAAGAACGGCAGGTCGTGGACCGGGCCGCGCTCCACCAGGGTCAGTACGTATTCACCCCCTTCCAGGCTGACGAAGAAGTTGCTGTTCTCGGAGCCTTCGGCGATGCCCTGGAAGTCCTTCAGCCGGCCCAGCCCGTAGGGGGCGAGGAAAGCTTCCAGTTCCGGGCGTTCGAGCGGAGTGAATACAGACATTGGACTACCTTGTTACGGGGTTGCGTGTGTGCTACCAGCTGAAGATTTCCCAGGCTGGGATGAGCATGTCGGGATAGTCCGAGCGGACGAAATTGTTTTCGCCGTCGGCGCGGACGAGGAAGTAGGGCTTGCCGCCCTTGGGAGTCACCTTGATGGCGTAGAGAATGCCGTTGACGCGGTATTCCTGGATGGTCTTGTCGCCTTCCTGGCGGATGGTCACGTCCGGCTCGGCGGACGGCTCGTCTGCGGCGAAGGTGGTGACTGGTGCAAGAGCCAGCAGGCTGGCCAGCAAAAGGCGGTTCAGTGCGCGCATGGTAACCTTGTCCCTTCTCGTCAATGATCGGTCCATTCTACTTCGGGTCCGGTGAATAAAGGTTGATTTCACGCATGAGCCAAGCCCCCCTCGTCCTGGTGGACGGATCCTCCTACCTGTACCGCGCCTTCCATGCCCTGCCGCCACTGACCACCTCGGCCGGCCTGCCCACGGGCGCGGTCAAAGGCGTGCTGAACATGCTCAGGAGCCTGCGCCGGCAGTTCCCTGACAGCCCCTTCGCGGTAGTCTTCGACGCCAAGGGCGGCACCTTCCGCGATGAAATGTTCGCCGAGTACAAGGCCAATCGCCCCTCGATGCCGGATGAGCTGCGCGTTCAGGTGGAGCCGTTGCATGCCAGCGTGCGCGCACTGGGGCTGCCGCTGCTCTGTGTGGAGGGCGTGGAAGCCGACGACGTGATCGGCACCCTGGCCCGGCAGAGTGCGGCGGGCGGGCGTCCGGTGGTGATCTCCACCGGCGACAAGGACATGGCGCAGTTGGTCGACGGGCACATTACGCTGGTCAACACCATGACCGGTAGCACGCTGGACGTGGATGGCGTGAAGGAGAAATTCGGTGTCGGTCCTGAGCTCATCATCGACTACCTGGCGCTGATGGGGGACAAGGTGGACAACATCCCCGGCGTGCCCGGCATCGGCGAGAAGACCGCCCTCGGCCTGCTCACCGGCGTAGGGGGGGGCCTGGACGTCCTCTATTCCAGCCTGGACAAGGTGCCCGCCCTGCCGATCCGCGGCGCCAAGGGCCTGCCGGCCAAGCTCGAAGAGCACAAGGACATGGCCTACCTGTCCTACAAGCTGGCGACCATCAAGTGCGACGTGGAGCTGAACGTCGAGATCGACGCCCTGCACCCCGGCGAACCCGACCGGGAGGCCCTGGCCGAGCTGTATCGCACCCTGGAATTCAAGACCTGGCTGGACGACCTGCAGCGCCAGGCCAAGTCCGACGGCGAGCAGCTGGAGCTCGTCGAAGCCGCGCCCGCCGAGGCCGAGGCGCGCTACGAGATCATCCTGGAGCAGGCGCAGTTCGATGCCTGGCTGAAGAAGCTGGAGGCCGCCCCGCTGTTCGCCTTCGACACCGAAACCACCAGCATCGACGCCCAGCAGGCGCAGGTGGTGGGCGTGTCCTTCGCCGTGGAAGCCGGTGAAGCCGCCTACGTGCCCCTGGCCCACAGCTATATGGGCGTACCGGCGCAGCTTGACCGCGACGCCGTGCTCAAGGCCCTCAAGCCGCTGCTGGAAGACCCGAACAAGGCCAAGGTCGGCCAGCATGCCAAGTACGACATGAACGTCCTGGCCAATGCCACGACACCCATCGCCGTGCAGGGCATCGCCTTCGACACCATGCTCGAATCCTACGTGCTGGATGCCACTGCCACGCGCCACGACATGGACAGCCTGTCCCTCAAGTACCTGGGGCATAGCACCATCCGTTTCGAGGACATCGCCGGCAAGGGCGCGAAGCAGCTGACGTTCGACCAGATCGCCATCGAGCAGGCCGGCCCCTACGCCGCCGAAGATGCGGACGTCACCCTGCGCCTGCACCAGACCCTGTGGCAGAAGCTGGAGGCGATCCCGTCCCTGGCCAAGGTGCTGAAGGAGATCGAGATGCCGCTGGTACCGGTCCTTGCGCGTATCGAGCGAAACGGTGCTTTCGTCGACGGCAAGTTGCTGGGCCAGCAGAGCCTGGAACTGGGCGAGAAGATGGTGGCGCTGGAGCGCCAGGCCTACGATCTGGCCGGCCAGGAGTTCAACCTCGGCTCGCCCAAGCAGCTTGGCGCCATCCTCTATGAAAAGCTCGGCCTGCCGGTGCTGGCCAAGACTGCGACCGGCCAGCCTTCCACCGCCGAGAACGTGCTCGCCGACCTCGCCGAGCAGGATTACGAGCTGCCCAAGGTGATCATGCAGTACCGCTCCCTGAGCAAGCTCAAGAGCACCTACACCGACAGACTGCCGGAGCAGATCAACCCGCGCACCGGGCGTATCCACACCTCCTACCACCAGGCGGTGGCGGCTACCGGGCGCCTGTCGTCCACCGATCCGAACCTGCAGAACATCCCGATCCGCACCGCCGAGGGCCGGCGCATCCGCCAGGCCTTCGTCGCGCCCAAGGGCTACAAGCTCCTGGCGGCGGACTATTCGCAGATCGAGCTGCGCATCATGGCCCACCTGGCCAAGGATGAAGGCCTGCTGGACGCCTTCCGCCATGACCGCGACGTGCACCGTGCCACCGCTTCCGAGGTGTTCGGCGTACCGCTGGACGAGGTAACCCCGAACCAGCGCCGTAGCGCCAAGGCGATCAACTTCGGCCTGATCTATGGCATGAGCGCCTTCGGCCTGGCCAAGCAGATCGGCGTCGAGCGCAAGGAAGCCCAGGCTTACATCGACCGCTACTTCGCCCGCTATCCGGGTGTGCTGGCCTATATGGAGCGCACCCGCGAGCAGGCTGCGCAGCAGGGCTTCGTCGAAACCCTGTTCGGTCGCCGGCTGTACCTGCCGGAAATCCACTCGAAGAACCAGGCCATGCGCAAGGGCGCCGAGCGCACCGCGATCAACGCGCCGATGCAGGGCACCGCGGCGGACATCATGAAGCGCGCCATGGTAGCTGTGGATAACTGGCTGCAGGAAAGCGGCCTGGACGTCCGCGTCATCCTCCAGGTGCACGACGAACTGGTGCTCGAAGTGCGCGAGGACTTGGTGGATCAGGTATCCGAGCAGATTCGTCCGCTCATGAGCGGTGCCGCCGAACTGGATGTGCCGCTGGTAGTGGAAGTGGGTGTGGGTGACAACTGGGATGAGGCGCACTGAGTGCGCCTTCGTGGCGGGCATCTGTTTCAGGGCTGAAACAGATGCTTAGTTCCTGATCGAATAAACAGATTATTTTGATAGCGAATTGTTTTTATGGGCGGTCTGAACTTTCTGCGAGGCAGGGGAGTCACACACATGAATGGCTGGTGAAGCCTTTCGATGCTCCTTTTGCTGTGTTTAGTGTTGGCAGATATCTGGACCCCGCCCTAGCGGTTCAGACTTAGACCCCGAACTTCCCCCTCCCCATACGAAGTCCGGGGTTTTTTTTGCCCGGAATTCAGGCTTCGGCCTCGCCTTCTTCCTGATCCAGCTGCAGCCAGTGCGCCAGCACTGCGTGGGCTTCCTCGACGCCCTGGCGCTTGGGCGCCGAGAACAGCTGGATGCTCACGCCCTCGCCCCAACCCTTGCGGATTTCCTGGCGCACCTTGAGCAGAGCGTTCTTCGCCGCGCCGAAGGCGAGTTTGTCGGCCTTGGTCAGCAGGATGTGCATGGGCATGTTGCCGGCGCTCGACCAGTCCAGCATCAGGCGGTCGAAGTCGGTGAGCGGGTGGCGGATGTCCATCAGCAGCACCAGGCCGGCGAGGCTTTCGCGGCTGCTGAGGTAGGCCTCCAGGTGGTGCTGCCAATGCTGCTTGAGGGGGATCGGCACCTTGGCGTAGCCGTAACCCGGCAGGTCCACCAGGCGGCGTTCTTCGTCCAGGGAGAAGAAGTTCAGCAGCTGGGTGCGGCCAGGCGTCTTCGAGGTTCGCGCCAGGTTCGCGTGGGTCAGGGTGTTCAGCGCGCTCGACTTGCCGGCGTTGGAGCGTCCGGCGAAGGCTACTTCCAGGCCGCTGTCTGGCGGGCACTGGTCGACCTTGGCGGCACTGATGAGGAAGCGGGCCTGTTGGCACAGGCCAAGAATGGGGTTCTTCAATGACATGGGGAATCCAGGGGGTGCGACGCGGTGTCGCATAGGGCGGTTTCGTTTCCGTTTATGCCTCGCCAGTATATAATGCCGCAGATTTAGTGTGCGCTTTATCCCCCAGGGTCTGGTGTCCACGGCAACGACCGACGCACGAAAAGAATGCGCGGCAATGCCCTCCCGATGAGGTTGATCATGAAGAAAGTACTGCTCGTCGCTAGCCTTGCGGCGCTGTCCTTCGCCGCTCAGGCGGCTCAGGATCCGGAAGCGGTTTTCAACAGGGCCTGTGGTGCCTGTCACTCTGGTCAGCTGCCGATGGCGCCGAAAAAAGGCGACAAGGCTGCCTGGGAACCGCGACTGGCCAAGGGCATGGACACTCTGGTGCAGAGCGTCACCAATGGTTTGAACGCCATGCCGCCGAAAGGCCTGTGCATGGATTGCAGTGCCGAGGACTACAAGGCCGTCATCCAGTGGATGAGCCAATAAAGTAGCCCGGCACATAACACCTTTACCCTTTAGCCGTAGTTGGATTAGCTGATGAACAAAGTAATCGTGAGTCTGCTGTTGACCCTGGGCATCACCGGCATGGCCCACGCCGCTGGCGACGCCAAGGCTGGTCAGGCCAAGGCCGCTGTTTGTGGCGCTTGCCACGGTCCGGATGGCAACAGTGCCGCCCCGAACTTCCCGAAACTGGCTGGCCAGGGCGAGCGCTACCTGCTCAAGCAGATGAAGGACATCAAGGCCGGTAACCGTACCGTGCTGGAAATGACCGGCCTGCTGACCAACACCAGCGACCAGGACATGGCCGACATCGCCGCCTACTTCTCCAGCCAGAAGGGCAGCGTCGGTGCCGCCGACCCGAAAGTGGTCGCTCGTGGCGAAGCCCTCTTCCGTGGCGGCAAGCTGGAACAAGGCATGCCTGCCTGCACCGGCTGCCATGCTCCTGACGGCTCCGGCAACGCGGCTGCCGGCTTCCCGCACCTGGGCGGCCAGCATGCCCAGTACGTGGCCAAACAGCTGACCGACTTCCGCGAAGGCAACCGCACCAACGATGGCGACAGCATGGTCATGCGCGGCATCGCGGCCAAGCTGAGCAACAAGGATATCGAAGCGGTTTCCAGCTACATCCAGGGTCTGCACTAAGACCCGTTGTCTGGAATCTGAACAAGGGTGGCCTCGGCCACCCTTTTTCGTTCTGCGGCCCGCTACAATGGCCGGAACCCGCTGTGTAGTCGCAGGTCGAATCATGGCCTTCGCGGCCCCATTACCCCTCAAGGAGTGAAGCATGCGTAACCTGATCCTTTCCGCCGTTCTTGCCGGTGCCAGCCTGCTGGGCGTGAGTGCCGTACAGGCTGACGACATCGAGGCCGGCAAGCAGTACGTCGAGCTGAGCAGCCCGGTTCCGGTGTCCGTACCCGGCAAGATCGAAGTGGTGGAGCTGTTCTGGTACGGCTGCCCGCACTGCTATCAGTTCGAACCGACCCTCAACCCCTGGGCCGAGAAGCTGCCGGAAGACGTGAATTTCGTGCGCATTCCCGCCATGTTCGGTGGCCTGTGGAACGTCCACGGCCAGCTGTTCATCACCCTCGAAAGCATGAAGGTCGAGCATCAGGTGCACAAAGCCGTGTTCGATGCCATCCACAAGGAAGGCAAGAAGCTGGCTACCCCGGAAGAGATGGCTGAATTCCTCGCTGGCCAGGGCGTCGACAAGGACGCCTTCCTCAAGGCCTACAACTCCTTTGCCGTGAAGGGCCAGATGGAGAAAGCCAAGAAACTGGCCATGGCCTACCAGATCACCGGCGTCCCGACCCTGGTGGTCAATGGCAAGTACCGTTTCGACATCAGCTCCTCGGGTGGCCCGGAGCAGACCCTCAAGGTCGCCGAACACCTGATCGAGAAGGAGCGCGCCGCGAAGTAAGCGGCGCATTCGCCCGATGCTGCGACGCTGGGTGGGTGAGCGGGCGGCGAGCTCGTGCGATGCACGGGTGAACCCCCACTGCGACAGGGGCGGGCTGCCCGCCAATGGCCGCCTGCGCTTGCTCAGTTTCAACATCCAGGTCGGTATCAACACCGAGCGATACCATCACTACCTGACCCGTGGCTGGCAGCACCTGCTGCCGCACACGGGCCGCGCCGGAAACCTCCAGCGCATCGGCAGTCTGCTTGGCGACTACGACCTGGTCGCCCTGCAGGAAGCGGACGGCGGCAGCATCCGCTCCGGCTTCGTCAACCAGGTCGAGCATCTCGCCCAGCTTGGCGACTTCCCCTACTGGTACCAGCAGCTCAATCGCAATCTCGGGCGCCTCGCCCAGCACAGCAATGGCCTGCTCAGCCGCCTGCAGCCCAGCCTGCTGGAGGACCATCCCCTGCCGGGGCCGCCCGGTCGTGGCGCGATCCTGATGCGCTTCGGCAAGGGCTCCGAGGCTCTCGCCGTGGTGATGATGCACCTGTCCCTCGGCGCGCGTACCCGCACTCGCCAACTGGCTTACATCCGCGAACTGGTGGCCGGCTACCGCCACCTGGTGCTGATGGGCGACATGAACACCCACGCCAACGACTTGCTGGAACGCTCGCCGCTGCGCGAGCTGGGCCTCCTGGCCCCGCAGGTCGAGGCGACCTTCCCCAGCTGGCGGCCACAGCGCTGCCTCGACCACATCCTGCTCAGCCCCAGCCTGACCCTGGAGCGGGTGGAGGTGCTCAGCCAACCCATTTCCGACCACCTGCCCGTGGCCGTGGACATTCGCCTGCCCGTCGAACTGCAGGCCGACCTGCCCCTGGCCCTCAGCCAACCCAAGCGCGGAATCCCTGCATGAGCGATGACGCCCAGCGCTGGAAAGCCAGATACCTGGAAAACCTCGAACAGCAGGAGAAGCTGGAGAAGCGCTGGGATGCCCGCCTCGACCTCCTGCGTCGCGGCCTGGTGCGCAGCTCCCTGGCGGCCGAGGGCTCCGACAAGGCAGTCGACCAGTGCATGCAGGAGCTGCGCGAAATCATCCGCGGCGAGCAGATGGACGCCGGCCTCGCGGCCCTGATTCCGCGCCTGGAAAAGGCCGTGCTGGACTCCGAGCAACGCCGCCAGCAGCGCGTGGAACAGAACGTCAGCGCCCTGACCGGCATCACCAGCCGCCTGCTTGCCCTTGACCTGCCCCGTGACGTGCGCAAGGGCCTCAAGCAGTTCGCCAAGCGCATCGACGAGCGTGCGCGCCAATCCCGCGAGCTGCCTGCAGTGCTGGCTGAATTGGGCGTGCTCCAGGGCCAGGCGCTGCAAGCGCTTGCCCGCGAAGACGCGACGGTCGCCAGGCCCGGCCTGCTGCAACGCCTGTTCGGCAACGGACGCGACGAGCCTTCGGCCGAAGCCGCCCCTGCGTCAGCCGTTCCTGCCGCTCCGCAAGTCCAGGAGCGTTCCCCGGCGGGCGAAGCCGCTCCCCGGGCCGAGGCCCTGCCCGAGCCGGTTGACCACCCGACGCCGACCGACGCAGATCCTGCTGCCACCCGCCCGCTGCCAGCGCCTGTCGAACCCGCGCCCGCAGTGCCCGTCTCGGTTGCCCCAGCGCGCAGCAGCACCCTCGACAGCCTGCCGCTGGCCGCCTCCATCCTGACCGGAGAGGGTGACCCCGAGTACGCCCTGCCGGCCCAGCCAGAGCCCGGCTACAGCGCCATCGCTCCCCACGTGGCCGACAGCCTGCGTTCACTGCTGGATGAGCTGGACCTGCCCGAACATCACCAGCCCCAGGCAGCATTGCTGCGCCAGCGCCTGGAGGGTGGGCTCAACTGGTACGAACTGGTGCCGGTGCTGGATGACTTCGGCGTGCTGGTGCTGGCGGTGACCGACAATGGTCACCGCGAGTTCGCCGGTTATCTCAAACAGCTCAACCAGCGGCTGGCGCTGTTCCTCGAAAACCTCAGCGCCGCCCAGGAAGGTTATGCCGAGTCGCTGGACAGCGCCCGCGCCCTGGACGACCAGCTGCGCGAACACGTCAGTGGCCTGCAGGCCAGCGTGCAGGACGCCACCGACCTCGACCATCTCAAGCAGAGCCTCGAGCATCGCCTCGACGGCTTGCTCGACACCATGAACCGCTACCAGCAACAACGCTCGGCCCGCGAGCAGGAAGTGGGCGAGCGCTTGCAGGTACTGATGACGCGGGTGGCAGCCATGGAAGACGAAGCCAGGGTCTTCCACGACAACCTCGAGGTCCAGCGCCAGAAGGCCCTGCAGGACCCCCTGACCGGCCTGCCCAACCGCGCTGCCTGGAACGAGCGCCTGGAGATCGAACAGGCGCGGCAGCAGCGCTACGGCGGCGACCTGCTGCTGGCGGTGATCGACATCGACCACTTCAAGCGCATCAACGACGGCTTCGGCCACCTGGCCGGCGACAAGGTGTTGAAGATCATCGCCGGCGAACTCAGCCGGCGCCTGCGCAAGACCGACTTCATCGCCCGCTTCGGTGGCGAGGAGTTCGTCCTGCTGCTGCCTTCCACCCCCGTGGACGGCGGCGAGCGATTGCTGGAGAACCTGCGTGCGGCCATCGAGGCCTGCCCCTTCCACTTCAAGGGCGAGCGGGTGTCCATCACCCTCTCCGCCGGGCTGACCACCCTGATGGCCGGTGAGCCCAGTGACGCCGCCTTCCAGCGTGCCGACCAGGCGCTCTATCGGGCCAAGCACCAGGGGCGAAACCGCGTCGAGCTGGCGCTGGTGCAGCCGCCGTCCGGAGGTGGCGAAGCCGGCGCGCGGGGCGTGCCTCAGCCGGTCTGAGCCCTCAGGCCGCGCTGGAGAGATAGGGCTTCCAGGTTTCCGGAATGTGCTCCAGGCGCGGATAGTCGAGCCCGGCGAACTGGAGTTCGCTGAGCATGAACGGCGTGTGCCGCTGTTCAATCGGCAGGCCGCGCAGCTCGGGCAGCCAGAGGCTGACGTAGGTCGCTTCCGGATCGTACTGGCGAGCCTGGCGCAGGGCGTTGAAGGCCAGGGCGCGTCGCGGGTCGCTGGCGACGCCGGCGAGGTAGGCCCAGTTGCCCCAGTTGCTCGCCGGGTCGTAGTCCAGCAGGTGTTCCTCGAACCAGGCCGCGCCGTAGCGCCAGTCCTGCTGCAGGTCGTTGACCAGGTAGGCCGCGACTATCTGGCGGCCGCGATTGGACATCCAGCCGGTCGCCATCATTTCGCGCATGCTGGCGTCCACCAGCGGCATGCCGGTACGCCCGTTGCACCAGTGCAGGTAGCGCTCATCGAGGTTTTTTGGTGCCCGTGCCGTGGCTTTCAGCCCATCCGCGCGGAACAGGGCGTTGCCGTAGCGCAGCAGTGTCCAGCGGAAGAACTCGCGCCAAAGCAGCTCCATCCGCAACTGCTGGGTGGACTCGCTGCGGCCGTGCTGCGCTTCCAGGCGGTGCAGCTCGGCGGCCACGCGTCGCGGCGACAGGCTGCCGTTGGCCAGCCAGGGCGACAGCTTGGACGAGTACGCGTTGCCGATCATGCCGTTGCGCGATTCCAGGTACTGGTGCACGCCCTGGGTTTCCCACAGGTAGTCGCGCAGCCGCGCCAGTGCCGCGGGCTCGCCGCCGGCGAACGGAAAGGCGGTGGCCGGCACCCCGAGGGGTTCGCCCAGGCCCAGGCGGGACAAGGTCGGCAGTGGTTCCATCAGGCTGGCTGCGCCACTGGGCAGCGGCGGCAGGCTGTAGGGGGCGGGGCGTGGCTGGAACACATGGATGCGCGTTTCCAGCAGATCGCGGAACTGGTTGAAGGCCGAGGGCAGCTCGTTCAAGGGACGGGGCAGCTCTTCCTCGCGCAGCAGGTTGTTGCCCGGCAGCTCGCTCAGCTGCACGCCCAGGGCATGGCGCACCCGGCGCAGCTCGTCGCGCTCGTAGGGGGCTATCTCTTCCAGGGTCAGTACCTCATCCAGTCCGAGGTGCTCCACCAGGGCGGGAATCACCAGTTCGGCGTGGCCCTGCACCACCATCAACCGTGAGCCATGCTGGCGCAGGCCGGCATCCAGCGCCGCCAGGCTTTCCAGCAGGAAGCGCGCGCGATGCACGCCGAGCCGGCGCGCGCCGAACCGCGAGGGACGAAGCAGGGCGGGATCGAAGACGTAGAGCGGCAACAGGCGATCGGCCTGGAGCGCCGCCTGCAGCGCCGGGTGATCGTCGAGCCTGAGATCCTGCTTCAACCAGAGCAGCGCGCGGCGCATGGCGATTTCCTCGGCTGGGAACCCCTAGCTACAACATTAACTGCAGCCTGAAGAAGCCACGCCGCCGTTCATCCCGGCTCGAAGTCCCCATGTCCGATAACGACGGTGGCCTCAGGCTATAATCCGCGCCCTTTGGCCAGGCGTCGCGCCAGGGAAGATTTCGCAACAGGTTCGCCACCAGGGAGTGCGGCCTGTGCGCAGACGACGGCGCAACCGGCCATTACACTTCTGCCCATTGGTTCAGGGGAGCACCTCATGGAAATCCTCGGCATTGCCGTTCTGATCTTTCTGGTCACCGACCCCTTCGGCAACATCGCCATCTTCATCGCCGCGCTCAAGGGAGTGGCCCCCGAGCGCCGCCTCAAGGTGGCCCTGCGCGAGCTGCTGTTCGCCCTCGCCCTGCTCCTGCTGTTCCTCACCTTCGGCGACAAGATCCTCAGCGGATTGGGCCTGTCCCGCGAATCCATCGCCATCGCAGGCGGCATCATCCTCTTCATCATCGCCCTGCGGCTGATCTTCCCGCGCCCGGAAGGCGTGCTCGGCGACCTGCCCGGCGGCGAGCCGATGCTGGTGCCCCTGGCCACCCCGGCGGTGGCCGGCCCATCGGCCCTCGCCGTGCTGATGACCCTGCGCAACACTCACCAGGGCGAACTCTGGGAACTCTATGTCGCGGTGATCCTGGCCTGGGCCTGCACCGCCCTGATCCTGTTGCAGGCTGCGTTCCTGCAGCGCTTCCTCGGTGACCGCGGCCTTATGGCCGTGGAGCGCCTGACCGGCATGCTGCTGATCATGCTCAGCGTCGACATGCTGCTCGACAACCTGCAAAGCGTCCTTCACCTGAACCCATGAAGACCCTCGTTCTGAGCCTTGCATTCCTACTGCTGGGTGGCTGCGCCGGCGGGCTGCGCATCGACGACAGCCAGCGCTCGGTGAGCCAGAGCAGTCGCGTGCAGTACGTGGTGCTGCACTACACCTCCACCAACATGGAGAACTCCCTGCGCCTGCTGACCCGCGACGGCGTCAGCAGCCATTACCTGATCGGCGACCACCCGGCGAAGATCTACCGCCTGGTGGACGAAAACCGCCGTGCCTGGCACGCCGGGGAAAGCGAATGGCAGGGCCGCACCTGGTTGAACGCCAGCACCATCGGCATCGAACTGGTCAACGATGGCTATCGCGAAGCCCCGGGTGGCCGGGTCTACCAGCCTTACAGCGACGAGCAGATCGATGCCCTGATCCTGCTGCTCAAGGACATCGTCCAGCGCCACAACCTGCCGCCGGGCAGCATCATCGGCCACAGCGACATCGCCCCCCAGCGCAAGGTCGATCCGGGCCCGCTGTTCCCCTGGAAGCGGCTGGCCGACGTCGGTCTCGTGCCCTGGCCGGATGCCAACGCGGTGGCCCGCGAGCAGGCGCGCTTCGTCGCGGCCCTGCCCACCGTCGGCTGGTTCCAGCAGCAGCTGCTGCGCCAGGGTTACACCACGCCGCAGACCGGCGTGCTGGACAAGGAAACCCGCAACGTCATCGCCGCCTTCCAGATGAAGTACCGCCAGAAGCTGTTCGACGGCCAGCCCGACGCCGAAACCGCCGCGTTGCTGCTGGTGCTCAATGGGATGCGGCACTGAGCCCGGGCGCGTGCAGGAGCTGCTTTTTCGTAGGAGCGAATTCATTCGCGAAGGGCAGCTCCGCTGCCCGATTTTCCCAGCCCCGCTGGACGGTCCTTCGGCCCGTTTCGCGAATGAATTCGCTCCCACAGGTCTCGGCCGGCAATTCTTGGCCTGGGATCACACAGGCAAGGTCATATAGAACTGCGCCCCCTGCCCCGGCCGTGAATAGAGGCCGACGCGCCCGCCATGCAGCTGCACGATCTCCTTGCACAGCGCCAGGCCCAGGCCGGCGCCGCCCTTGCGGTGGCCGACCTGCACGAAGGGTTCGAAGATTCGCGCCTGTTGGCTGTAGGGCACACCGTCGCCGTCGTCCGCCACGCCTAGCAGCACCCGTTCGCCGTGACGCCGGGCCTGCAGGCGGATCTGTCCGCCGTCCGGGCTGTGGCGGATTGCGTTGCCCACCAGGTTGTCCAGCGCCCGCTCGATCTGCAGGCGGTCCAGCTTCACCCGTGGCAGCGGCGGGTGCAGTTCCAGCTCGATCCCGATACCGCGTTCGCTGGCCTGGGCGCTGTAGCGCTGGCGCAAGGCACAGAGCAGTTCTTCCAGGTCGCAGGGTTCACGCTCCAGGGCCTGCACGCCGCTCTGGTAACGGGAGAAATCCAGCAGGTCGTTGATCAGCCGCACCAGCCGCTGCATCTCTTCGTCCACGGTTGCCAGCAGGTCGGCCTCGCGGCTTTCCGGGTCGAAGCGCAGCCGCTCGTTGAGCAGACCGAAGGCCATCTGCATGCCGGTCACCGGCGTCCGCAGTTCGTGGGAGGCGCGCAGCACGAACTCCTTGCGTACCCGTTCGAAGGCGCGCTCCTCGGTCACGTCGCGCAGCACCATCACCCCGCCCAGCACGCGCCCGCCCTCCAGCGCCACCGGGACCATGCGCCAGCTCAGCAGGCGCTGCTCGGCTTCGGCCATGACCACCAGGTCCTCGGGCTCGTCCTCCAGAGGATCGCCGCGCAGTACGCGCTGGGCCTGCTCGTCCAGTTCCGCTCGGCCGAGCGCCTTGGACAGGAGGTGGCCATGCGGCACTTCCTCCCAGGACAGCTGCCGCTGGGCCACCGGATTCGCGTGCTGGATGCGTCCCTGGCGATCGAGGATCAGCAGGCCATCGTCAATGCTGTCGAGCACCGCCTTGAGGCGCTGTTGCTCGCCCAGCAGTTTCTCCACGTTGGTTTCCTTGAGCAGGCGCAGGGCCTCGGTCATCAGGCCGAAGCGGCGGATCAGCGCAGCCATCTCGTTCACCGGCGACAACGGCAGGGTGACCTGGAAATCTCCCCGCCCCACCTGGTCGGCCGCCTTGGCCAGGGCGTCGATCGGCGCACCGAAGCGACGGGCGATACCCTGGGCGGTGATGAAACCGATCAACAGCACGGCGCCGCTGACCAGCCCGAGCAGCCCGGCGATCATCCGGGCGCGGTCACGGGTCGCCGTTTCCGCCGTCCTGACGATGGACAGGGAATGACGTTGCAGCTCCGCCAGGTTGGCGCGCAGGGCGTCGAGGGCGCGGTCGGTCTCGCGCTGGTCCAGCAGGGTCGTGCGCAGGCTGGCAGGCTGGCGCACGACATCGAGGAAGACCTGGTAGGACGCTGCGATCTTCTCGAAATGCTCGTGGGCCTGTGGATCGGAGGTCGAATCCAGACCTTCCTTCAGCGCCTCCATGAACCTCTGTTGGGCGTCCTGCAGGGCCGCGACGTCCACTTCCTCGCCCAGCAAGTTGACCATCTGGTCGCCCAGGTGCTGGCGCATACGCTGGCCGATGTCGAGGGTCGAGAAAGACTGGTTGATCAGCCGCTCCCGGGAGCCGGCGATCTGGGTCACGCTGACCAGCCCCAGCAACAGGCCCACGAGGGCGACGGTGATCAGTGCCGAGATGCTCAGGAACAGCCGCGTGCGCAGTCGCATGGCCTTTGCCTCGTTCAGAGGCCGTAGAGCTTGCGCTTGCGGTACAGGGTGGAAGCGTCGATGCCGAGGGTGCGGGCGGCCTGGTCCAGGGTGTCGCTGCTGGCCAGCACCCCGGCGATATGCGCCCGCTCCAGTTCCTCCAGGCTCAGGGGCCCACCCACTCGCGGCGTGTTGGCGGCGGGCGTGTCGCCCAACCCCAGGTGGCTGACGTCCACCACCTCCTGGTTGCAGATGATGCTGGCGCGTTCGATCACGTTGCGCAGCTCTCGCACATTGCCTGGCCAGCGGTAACCCTGCAGCGCCGAGATCGCCGCCTCACTGAAGGCGCGCGCGGGGCGCCCGTAGTCGCCGACGAAGCGCGCCAGGAAGCGCTCGGCGAGGTCGAGGATGTCTTCGTGGCGCTCCCGCAGCGGCGGCAGGCTCAGGGCGATCACATTGATGCGGTAGAGCAGGTCCTCGCGGAAGCGGCCGTCGCGGGACATCTCCTCCAGGTCGAGGTTGGTGGCGGCGAGGATGCGCACGTCGGCACGGCGGGTCACCGGGTCGCCCACACGCTCGTATTCCTTGTCCTGGATGAAGCGCAGCAGCTTGGGCTGCAGGCTCAGGGGAAAGTCGCCGATCTCATCGAGGAACAGGGTGCCGCCGTCGGCCTGGCTGACCCGGCCGAGGGTGCTTTCGCTGGCCCCGGTGAAGGCGCCGCGGTTGTGGCCGAACAGCTCGCTTTCCATCAGGTCTGCCGACAGCGAAGGGCAGTTGACGGTGACGAAGGACTTCTTCGCCCGCTTGCTCCAGCCGTGGATGGCGCGGGCCAGCTCACCCTTGCCAGTGCCGGATTCGCCGAGGATGAGGATGTTGGCGTCGGTGCCGGCCACCTGTCGTGCGGTTTCCAGCACCGTCATCATCGACGGGCTCTCGGACGCCAGGCCTTCACCGGCGCGGCGCATCTCGCCCTCCAGGGCTTCCAGGCGCGCGGTGAGCTGGCACATTTCCAGCTGCTTGGCCGCAGCCATGCGCAACTGGTCCGGGCTGCAGGGTTTGACCAGGTAGTCGGCGGCGCCGGCCTGCATGGCGTCCACCGCCGTATCCACGGCCGAGTGCGCGGTGACGATCACCACGCGCATCCAGGGCGCCTGTACGCGCATCTGCGCCAGCACATCCAGGCCGTTGTCCTCGCCCAGGCGCAGGTCGAGGAAGCACAGGTCGAACACCTGCCGTTGCAGGATCGCCTCGGCCTGCGCCGCGCTGCCCGCCGTGGCGACGCTGTAGCCCTCATCCTCGAGGCAGTAACGGAAAGTGCGCAGGATGGCGGCTTCGTCATCCACCAAGAGAATTCGTCCCTGGTTCTCGCTTGCCTGTTCCATGATCTCGCTCCATTTCCGAGTCATAGAAAGTTAGTCCAAGAATCATCGTGCAAGTTGCACGCGCTTTTCCTACACGGCTTGCAGCATGCAAGCGCAGGAACACTGGGCTGCAGGTCCAGATTGCTGATTTCCGGGGATTTCCGGCACGGGCGTTGCCCCTTTTCCCTTACCTGAATGCGGAAAGGGTCGATTCCTGTGGGGGCCTTTTCCCAACCAGGTGCGCTCCCTTCGTACTCGCCCGAACCCCCGCTGGCGGGCCCACACTTCTTGCTCGGCCTGGTGGGGATATTCGGTCTGCTCGGGCTGCTCTCTGAATGGCCGCCGAATGAGTGGGGTCAATCCACCTGGAGCGATTTCGGTCGCCTGATGCCATGAATCCAGGAACTACCGGGGCCGGTGAGGAACATCGCCGTCACCCCGGGCTCCGCCTTGCGCAGCTGGTTCGGGCTGCCGGTGTGGCCAGCCATGAAGAAATATCGTGCAAGTTGCACGCACTTTTCCGGCAGGCCTTGCAGCATGCAAGCGAAGGAAGTCGTGAGCCGGACGCTAATACGCTGATCGATAAGGAAATTCTTCAACTTGAAAGACTGGCACAGGCCTTGCGAGATCCCTGGTACCTGAAGGCGCGTCGGTCTTTCACCTCTTGTGACCGTTACACACCCCAGGACCACTCCGCCTGGAACAGGGAGGTTCCGGGCCTTTTGTCAGCGGTGATCCGTCCGGGGAGCAGGACGGGAATTTCCGTCGGAGCTGGCAGGGATGCCGGCGCAAGCGAGTGAATTTCCGATGTATTCAGGGCCCCGAGTGGCATGGGCCGTGCGCTCGTAGTCTCGAGGTCGATCGAACATCCGCCCAAGGGGAGGATTCGAGGATGAAGGGTTTCCAGTGGTGGTCGCCCAGTTGGCTCATGGTGGTGCTGATCGGGCTCGTGGTAGTGCTCGGCATGCTCGCTGACTATTTCCTGCGCGAAGGCGCCCGGCCTGCGCCGCTGCAGATTCCCGCAGTGGAACAGAGCAGCAGGACGGCGCCGGTTCGTGCCGACGGGCCGCTGCACGAAGTGAGTCAGCCCGCGCAGACCGAGGTCGTTACCCAGCTGCGCTGGGTCTTCTGAGTCCGCTCAAGGAGCTTCGCCATGTGGAGTCTTGCCGCTGTCCTGGCCTCTTCGCTGTGCTGCCTTGCCTCGCCGCGCGGTGCCTTCCTCGGGTTTGCAACATCCATCGACTCGACGCGCTGCGTCGTGCCGATCGTCAAGGTGCAGCCGTGCCGTCGGCCGCTGCGCTGAAAACGTCAAAGCAGAAGGAGAAGGCCATGTTGAGCTGGGCACTTACTTTTCTCGTCATTGCCATCGTTGCCGCCGTGCTGGGTTTTGGCGGCATCGCCGGGACCGCCGCGGGCATCGCGAAGATCCTCTTCGTCATCTTCCTGGTGTTGTTCGTGGTGTCCTTCATCATTGGTCGACGAGCGCCCTGAGGCGGTTGCATGGAATGCCTGGACAAGGTGCCGGTCGCCTGGCGCGCGGATTTGGCCGGCCCCTCGGCGCTGGCCGCCGACAGGGATGCCCAGCATCGGCTCAACGAATTGCCTGGCAGTGATCCCGGGTATCGGGAGACCTGGCAGGAGAGTGTGGAAGACAAGGGCGACAGGTTCCTGGTGGGCGAGCTCTGCGAAGCGAGGAGTTGCTGCAACCAGCACCGCTATGTCGCCTTCAGCTGGAACAAGGACGCCGTCCGGGGACTCTATGTGCAGGTACCGGATGGATTGCCGTCCGGTAAGTCGCCCAGTCGACATGCCAGTTTCCGCTGGCTCGGCGAGCCGGATGACGAAGTCCGGCGCATCCTCGACGAGCAATTGAAGGCGGACCCGAACTGGTATCGAGACCAGAGGGAACCAGGCCCGCCGATGGGCCGAGGGACCAGGGGGCCGGGTTGTTCCGCGTCGTCAGGAGCGGCGTGACCCAGGGGCAGAAGGGGTGCCTCCGCAATCATGCGGGCCAGGTCAGGAGAGCTGCTGCCGGGAGCTGGATAACCTCCAGCTCCCGGCGGGCAGCGGAAAGCGCCACGCAGCTACAGCACCCTATGAAGGGGCGATTTCAATCGCCTTGCAGAGCGGAGGTCCGCCTGCTGGCCTATCGGGGATGCTGTGCATCCCCTGGTGAATGAATCCGCCCCCACAGATTGTTCACCTTCGCTCACTGCATCTTGCTAGCCAAGGTCGCCACGTGTGCGCCCTGGAACTTCGCCAGGGCCAGTTCCTTGGCGCTTGGCATGCGCGAGCCGTCGGCACCGGCCACCGTGGCTGCGCCATAGGGCGAGCCGCCGCGCAGTTCGCTGATGTCGGTGAGTTCCGGTGCCGAGTAAGGCAGCCCGGCCAGCAACATTCCGTGGTGGGCCAGGGTATGCCAGAAGGAGGTGATGGTGGTTTCCGAGCCGCCGCCGGTCCCGGTGGAGGTGAAGACGCTGCCGATCTTGCCGATCAGCGCCCCCTTCACCCAGAGCCCGCCGGTCTGGTCGAGGAAGTTGCGCATCTGCGCGCTCATGTTGCCGAAGCGGGTGGGTGTACCGAACAGGATCGCGTCGTAGTCCGCCAGTTCCTGTGGACTGGCCACCGGCGCGGCCTGGTCCAGCTTCGCGCCGGCCTTGCGGGCCAGATCCTCGGGCATCGTTTCCGGCACGCGCTTGAGGGTGACTTCCACGCCCGGAACGCTGCGGGCACCTTCGGCGACCGATTCCGCCATGCGTTCGATATGACCGTACATCGAGTAATAGAGCACCAGGACCTTCTTCATTTCAGCTCTCCATCCGATCGAAATTCTGGGACCCGAGCGGGTCGGACCCAGACAGCCTAGATGGTGCTCACGCACTTTGCCGCCGTAGCTTCAACGGAATATCCCATGCCGGAAATGCTATTGCGCGGCCTCTGGAACCATCGTCCCATCTGGTTTTGGTCATGCCGATTCGGCATGGGGTAGGCGGTTACGGCATTAGACGATCGTTAGCCTCCTATGAATCATGTCGCCCCTTTTTGCGGTCCGCCCGGCCATCCCGGACGGTGCCGTGCTCCCGACTTCCACAAGAAATCAGAGGGTGACGACTATGACCAAGGCCAGACTGAGCCTCGCATGGCAGATTCTCATCGGGCTGGTGCTGGGTATCGCCATTGGCGCCCTGCTCAACCACTTCAGCGCGGAAAAGGCCTGGTGGATCGCCAACGTCCTGCAACCGGCGGGCGATATCTTCATCCGCATGATCAAGATGATCGTCATCCCGATCGTCATCGCCTCGCTGATCGTCGGCATCGCCGGCGTGGGCGATGCCAAGAAGCTCGGCCGCATCGGCCTGAAGACCATCATCTACTTCGAGATCATCACCACGGTGGCGATCGTGGTCGGCCTGCTGCTGGCCAACTTCTTCCAGCCCGGCTCCGGCATCGACATGAGCACCCTGGGTACGGTGGATATCTCCAGGTACCAGCAGACCGCCCAGGAAGTGCAGCATGACCATGCACTGATCTCGACCCTGCTGAACCTGATCCCCTCCAACATCTTCGCCGCCGTGGCCCGTGGCGAGATGCTGCCGATCATCTTCTTCTCGGTGCTGTTCGGCCTTGGCCTGTCCAGCCTGCCGGGCGAGACCCGCGAACCCCTGGTGAAGGTATTCCAGGGGGTGTCCGAGACCATGTTCAAGGTCACCCACATGATCATGGCGTACGCGCCCATCGGTGTTTTCGCGCTGATCGCCGTGACCGTGGCCAACTTCGGCTTCGCCTCCCTGCTGCCGCTGGCCAAGCTGGTGGTGCTGGTCTACTTCGCCATCGCCTTCTTCGCCTTCATGGTGCTGGGCCTGGTGGCCCGCCTGTTCGGCTTCTCCATCACCACGCTGATGCGCATCTTCAAGGACGAACTGATCCTCGCCTACTCCACCGCCAGCTCCGAGACCGTGCTGCCGCGCATCATCGAGAAGATGGAAGCCTACGGCGCGCCGCGTGCCATCAGCAGCTTCGTGGTGCCCACCGGCTACTCCTTCAACCTCGACGGCTCGACCCTGTACCAGAGCATCGCCGCGATCTTCATCGCCCAGCTCTACGGCATCGACCTGTCCGTTGGCCAGCAGCTGCTGCTGGTGCTGACCCTGATGGTCACTTCCAAGGGCATCGCCGGCGTTCCGGGCGTGTCTTTCGTGGTCCTGCTGGCCACCCTGGGCAGCGTCGGCATCCCGCTGGAAGGCCTGGCCTTCATCGCCGGTGTCGACCGCATCATGGACATGGCGCGCACCGCCCTGAACGTGATCGGCAACGCCCTGGCGGTGCTGGTGATCGCCAAGTGGGAAGGCATGTACGACGCCGAGAAGGGCCTGCGCTACCTGGCCTCCCTGCCGAGCGCCGAAGCCTCGCCCAAGGGGCGTGCGGTCATTGACTGAGATCGCGCCGCGCTGAACGAGAAAGCCCCGACCTGGTCGGGGCTTTCTGCTTTTATCTCCCCTCTCCTCTTCAGGGAGAGGGGCCGGGGGTGAGGGAGGATTGGTATTGCACGGACTCAAAGGCAGATTGAATTCGCCGCTGTACGAGCTGCCCCGCTAGAATCCGCCTCACTGATTTCTGGGGGACTGCAAATGCTCAACGGCCTGTGGCTGAGCTTCTTCCTGGTGGCGGCGGTGGCCGCGCTGGTGCGCTGGATCGGGGGGGACCCGGGGGTGTGGGCGGCGATGGTGGAAAGCCTGTTCGCCATGGCCAAGCTCTCGGTGGATGTGATGGTCCTGCTGTTCGGGACCCTGACCCTGTGGCTGGGCTTCCTGCGCATCGCCGAGAAGGCCGGCCTGGTGGATATCCTGGCGCGGCTGCTCGGCCCGTTGTTCGCCCGCCTGATGCCGGAGGTCCCGCGGGGGCATCATGCGCTCGGCCTGGTCACCCTGAGCTTCACCGCCAACGGCCTGGGCCTGGACAACGCGGCCACGCCGATCGGCCTCAAGGCGATGAAGGCGCTGCAGGAGCTCAACCCCAGCAGCATCTCGGCGAGCAACGCCCAGGTGCTGTTCATGGTGATGAACGCCTCCTCTTTCGTGCTGCTGCCGGTGACCATCTTCATGTACCGCGCCCAGGCCGGTGCCACGGATCCCGCCCTGGTGTTCCTGCCGATCCTCCTGGCCAACGCGATCTCCACCATGACGGCGCTGCTTTCGGTGGCCTTCATGCAGCGGATCAAGCTGACCGACCCGGTCCTGCTCGCCTGGTTCGGCGGCGCCGCGCTCCTGCTCGGCGGGTTCATGGCGGTGCTGGCCGGCCTGTCGGCGACCGCGCTGACGGCGCTGTCTTCGCTGCTCGGCAACCTGACCCTGTTCGCCCTGATCCTCTGCTTCCTGCTGATGGGGGCGCTGAAGAAGGTGCCGATCTACGAGACTTTCGTGGAAGGCGCCAAGGAAGGCTTCGACGTCGCGAAGAACCTCCTGCCCTACCTGGTCGCCATGCTGTGCGCCGTAGGTGCCCTGCGCGCCTCGGGAGCCCTGGACCAGTTGCTCGATGTCATCCGTTGGGCGGTGGAAGGCCTGGGGCTGGACAGCCGCTTCGTCGAGGCGCTGCCCACCGGCCTGGTCAAGCCCTTCTCCGGCAGCGCGGCGCGGGCCATGTTGATCGAGACGATCCAGACCCAGGGCGTCGACAGCTTCCCCGCGCTGGTGGCCGCCACCATGCAGGGCAGCACCGAGACGACCTTCTATGTGCTGGCGGTGTATTTCGGCTCCGTGGGCATCCAGCGTGCCCGCCATGCCGTGGGCTGCGCCCTGCTGGCGGACCTGTCCGGCGTGCTCGCGTCCATCGGCGTCTGCTACTGGTTCTTCGGCTGAGTCGCGATGTGCAGGAGCGAACTCATTCGCGAATGAATTCGCTCCTGCACATGTCAGTGGGGCTTGGGCGGCAGCTCGGATGGGGTGACCTTGAAGCGCAGGGTGCCGATCATCTGCCCCGCTTCAGTCAGGACCTGGACCTGCCAGCGCCCCACCGGGTTGCCGGGGAAATTCTGCTTGTGGGTCCAGGCGCGGTAGCCAGCTTCACGGCCGCCGTGGATGTCCAGGGCGATGCGGTCCACTTCGCGGCCATTGAAGCGCCACACGTGGTAGATGCGCTCGTTAAGCCCGCGCGGTGCATTGATCGAGGTGTAGGCGTACAAGCCCTTGCTGCGCAGTTCGGCGGCTCTGACTTCTTCCACGCCATCGCCCGGGGTGCGCTGGTGGTTATCCAGGTCCGGCGTCACCGCCACTTCGGTCAGCCAGAGCGTCGCCGGCGGCACCCAGACCCGCGTCACCCAGCCCAGCCCGCCCAGGGCCAGGATCAGTACCGCCAGGCCCAGCACCCGCCACCAGCGTTGCCCACGAAACACCCCGAGCAGGCTGACGAAGGACAGTGCGACGGCGGTGCCCAGTGCCCAGCGGTAGCTCTGCGCGGTGGTCTGCTGGAGGATCAGCGGCAGCGCGGCCAGCAGCACGGCGAACAGCGTCAGCGTGTGATAGGCCAGGAACAGCCAGCGTCGCGGCGCCAGGTGGCGGTTGTAGATCGGGTCGGTGATCGAGCACAGCGCCGCCACGCCCAGTAGCCCGGTGAACAGGGCCTGGCCGCTGTTCCAGCTGGTGGTGATGGCGAAGAACGGCAGCACGAAGAACAGGCTTTCCTGGTGGATCAGCTGGGTCAGGAAGCGCATCAGGGGTGGCGGCAGCTCGATGCCGAACAGGCGCTCGACGCTGCGTCGGAACAGGTTCTCCAGCATCAACCAGAGCCAACTCACCAGCAGCAGGATGGCGATCACCTTGGCCACCCGCGCGCCCCGGTCCACCAGGAAGAAGCTCGCCATGCCGGAGCAGAAGCCGTAGAGGGCGATCAGCCGTGGATGGCGTTGCAGCAGCTCGATGAGCTTGAGCACTTGGGGTTTGAAGGTGGACAGCAGCATCGGTCGCGACTGGGCTGGGGGCGAAGGCGCGCAGGATACTGCCCGCCGGGAGCCCTGAGAAGGCGCGCCGGCGCCGGGCTGACGGCCTGCGGCTCAGCCCAGCAGCAGGCGCATCTTCTGCGGCTGGTCGGTGCGGCCGTTGGGCAGGGTCACCGGCGGCAGGTCCGTCAGCCAGCGAAAGGCGAAGCGCTCGTAGAGGCGGATGGCCGTCGCGTTGGACTTCAGCACCGTCAGCTCCACCCGGCGCATGTCGAGCCGGCGGCAATGTTCGAGCGCCACTTCCATCAGGTTGCCGCCCAGGCCCCGGTTGCGGTGAGCCTTCTTAACCTGCATGCCGAGCACGCCGAAGTCTTCCCCGGAGCCATCCTTCATACCGCAGAAGCTCGCGGGGAAGACCTCGATGGACCCCACCAGGTCGCTTTCGACTTCGGCAACGAACTGCGGCAGGTCCAGTGGCAGCGAGCGCAGCAGCATCGCCCGCATCTGCTCGATGGGCGGCGCCTCGGCTCGCAGCAGGAACTCACCCTCGGCGCTGACCTCGGCGAAGAGGCGATGCAAGGCTTCGATATCGCTGATGCGCAGCTTCCTGATCGACATGGCGTCCTGCTCCGGGGAAATGCTGGCACTCTCGCCCAGGGTTCGATGTCTGGCAATGCTTCAGCCGTGCCGGTGGCGCCTCTCCCAGAATTGCTGGGCCAGTGCTTGCAGTTCCGCCGCCAGGTCCGCCACCTGGTGGGCGCTGTGCTGGCTGTGGCCACTGCTTTCGGCGTTGCTGTCGGCGGCGATACGGATGCTCGCCAGGCTGCGCTGGATCTCCTCGCTGGCGGCGCTCTGCTGCTCCACCGCGCTGGCGATCTGCAGGCTCATGCTGCTGATTTCGCTGACCTGGCCATTGATCCGGGCCAGGGAGTCGCTGGCGCGTAACGCCTGCCCCAGGCTCGCGGATGCCTGCCGGCAACTCTGCTGCATCGCTTCCACGGCATCGCCGGCGCCCTGCTGGAGTCTGGCGATCAGTGTGTGGATCTCTTCCGTGGAGTGCCGGGTCCGCGAAGCCAGGGCCCGCACCTCGTCGGCGACCACCGCGAATCCACGGCCGGCCTCGCCCGCGCGCGCCGCCTCGATGGCAGCGTTCAGCGCCAGCAGGTTGGTCTGTTCGGCGATGCTGCGGATCACCTCCAGGATCTGGCTGATATCGCCACTGTGGCTGCGCAGTGCCTGCACGGTGCCGCTGGCCTGGCGAACCTCTTCGTCGAGGCTGGCGATGTGCAGGCGGGTGGCATCCACTTCTTCCCGGCCGGCGCTCGCGGCAGCGTCGGTCTGGTCGGCGGCGGTGGCGCTCTGCTGGGCGCTGCGGGCCACTTCCTGGACGCTGCAGGCCATCTGCTCGATGGCACTGGCGACATGCTCGGTGTCCAGCTGCTGGCGGCGGGTCGCAGCGCTGGTGCTGGTCACCGACGACGCCAGGTGGCCGGCATGGCCCGCCAGTTGCCGGGCGGATTCGGCGATACGCCCGACCACGGCACCCGTTTCGGTTTCCAGCATGCGCATGGCGAAGTCGAGTTCGCCGAATTCGTCGGTCCGGCCGCAATAGAGCCACTGGCCGATGGGGTTGTCAGCGATGCGCCTGGCCTTTTCCAGCAGTGCGCTCAGGGGACGCAACTGCCAGTGGATCCAGGCACCGCAGACCCCGAGGCTGGCGAGGGCGGCGGGAACACCGGCCAACGGCAGCATGCCGTCGAGTAGCTGGGCGAGGCCCAGGCCGGAGAGGCCGGCAGCGACGCAACCCGCCAGCAGGCGTGCACCCAGGCCGAGGAGCGGACGCCGCAGGGCACTGGGTCGGCGCCCCTCCCGCAGGCTTGTGTAGAGCTGTTCTGCAGCTGCAGCCTGGACGGAATCGGGGCGGGTTCTCACCGACTGGTATTCCACCACCTTGCCGTCCCGCAGCACCGGCGTGACATAGGCGCTGACCCAGTAGTGGTCGCCGTTCTTGCAACGGTTCTTCACCAGCCCCATCCAGCTGCGGCCGTCCTTGAGGGTCTGCCAGAGATGGGCGAAGGCTTGCGGCGGCATGTCCGGGTGACGCACCAGGTTGTGGCTGCGCCCCAGCAGTTCGTCGCGGTCGAAGCCGCTGATGGCCAGGAAGTCGTCGTTGACGTGGGTGATGATCCCTTTCAGGTCCGTGGTGGAGAGGATGTTGGCATTGGCGTCGAACTCCACCGCTCGTCCGCTCACCGGCAAGTTGATCTTCATCGGCGGCTCCCCTGGCTATCTTCCCGGGGCCCGGTGGCCGGACCTGGCAGGCAGCCCTCGCCTTCGAACCCTTCCTCGCCCAGCAACAGCGGTTCGAGCATGCCCGGCGGCCGGGGGCGGCTGAACCAGTACCCCTGCGCGTAGCGGCAGTCCTGGCCAAGCAGGAAGTCCAGGTGGGCCGGGTCTTCGACGCCCTCGGCCACTACTTCCAGGCCGAGGCTGCGGCCCAGGCCGATGATGGCTCGGGAGATGGCGTTCAGTTCGGGATCGTCCGGCGCGCCGCCGATGAAGCTGCGGTCCACCTTGAGGATCTGCAACGGGAAGCGCTTGAGGTAGCCGAGGGAGGAATAGCCGGTGCCGAAGTCGTCCAGGGCCAGGCGGACCCCGAGCACGGCCAGTTCGCGCAGGCATGCCAGGGTCTCGGCGCTGTCCTGCATCAGCAGGCTCTCGGTGATCTCCAGCACCAGGCTGGTGGGGCGCAGCCCGCACTCGCGCAGGATGGCCGCGACCCGCTGGGCGAATCCTGGTTGCAGCAGCTGCCGGCTGGAGAGATTCACCGAGCAGCGCAGGTCCTGCTGGCCTGCCAGTTGCCAGCGGCGAGTCCGCCGGCAGGCTTCCCGCAGCACCCAGTCGCCGACCGCGATGATCTCGCCGGATTCCTCCAGCGCTGGAATGAACTGCAGTGGCGATTCCAGCCGGCCATTCCGGCGCCAGCGCAGCAGGGCCTCGACCGCGGTGACCTGCGGTCGGCTGCCATCGATGCGGCAGATCGGCTGGTAATGCAGTTCGAACTCTTCGCGGGCCAGCGCGTGGGCCAGGGCGTTGTGCAGGTCCAGGCGCTTCTGGGCGGCAGCCTGCAGTTCGGTGCTGTAGCGGGCGAACTGGGCCTTGCCGGCTTCCTTGGCGCGGTACAGGGCCAGGTCGGCGGCTTGGAGGGTATCCACCGCCTGCCCCTCGGCCAGCAGCCCGGTAATGCCGATGCTGGCGCTGACCGCCAGGCTGTGGTCGTCCAGGTGCAGGGGCTGGTGCAGGCTGTCGAGCATGCGCTGGGCGACCTGTTCGGCGTCGGCCAGGCAGGCCAGGTCGTCCAGCAGCACCACGAACTCGTCGCCGCCGAACCGCACCAGGTGGTCCCCCGGACGCAGGCAACGGGTAAGGCGCTGGCTCACCTCCACCAGCACGCGGTCACCCATGGCGTGGCCCAGGCTGTCATTGATCAGCTTGAAGCGGTCGAGGTCGATGAACAGCAGCCCGGCCTCCCTTGCCCCGGGACGCTGGCGACGTTGCAGTGCCTGTTGCAGCAACTCGTCCAGGCGCAGGCGGTTGGCCAGGCCGGTCAGGGGATCGTGGCGGGCGGCGTGGCGCAGTTGCTGTTCGGAGAGCTTGCGCTGGCTGATGTCGGTCTGCGAACCGGCCATGCGCCCTTGTTCCGCCACGCCGCGTACCAGCACCCAGAGGTAGGCCCCGTCGCGACGGCGGATGCGGTACTCATGGTTCAGCCAGGGCGTGTCGCCGCGCAGGTGGGCATCCACCGACTGGCGCAAGCCGGGCAGGTCGTCCGGATGAACCCGGCCGAACCAGCTGGTGCTGCCTTCGCCCAGGCTGTCGCGGCCCAGGCCAAGCATCGCCGCCCAGCGTTCGGAGAAGTAGATCCGGTCCGTTTCCAGGTCCCAGTCCCAGAGGCCGTCGTTGGCCCCGCGCAGGGCCCGGGCGAAGCGCGCTTCGCTGTCCTCCAGGGCCTGGCGTTGTGCGCTGCTGTAAGTGTCGATGGCCAGTGTCATGTCGAAGAACACTGCCTTCAGCAGGCTGGCGTAGATCCTTTGGTCCGCGCCTTCGCCCAGCAGTGCGCCGAGCATGTGATCCAGGTACAGGCGGTAGGCGCCCAGGTACCACTTGAGGTCCACCCCCACGTGCTGGTGCACCAGGCCCACGCGCAACCGGTCGAGCACATAGCCACGGTCGTAAGGACCGCGCCAGAGCCGCTGGTAGTAGTCGAGCTGGCTGTGCTTGAGGCGTTGAAGGGTGACGGGGTCGCGGAGGATGCCGGCGATGGGCCCGAACTGCGCCAGATGGTCGTACAGGCGTTCGACGAAGGCCTGGTGGCAGTCGTCCAGGCTTGCGCCCCGGCTGGCCAGGTGTGCCGCGTCCTCGTCCTGCCAGTCCAGATAACGGCAGCGCATCGTGACTTCCGCACGTGACAGGCCGATGCGGCCGAGCATTCCCTCGAGTTGTCGTTCCAGGCCCATGCATCCTCCCTTGGATGTTTTCTGCGGGCATAAAAAAAGCGCCGTGATCGACATCCCCGGAGGAGATGCCGATCACGGCGCTTTGTCTTGCAGGCCCCTAACGTCCTGCCCGGCAAAGCCGGCTTCCGCGTTGGCGGAACCTTGCGGCCCCGTTTTTACCTCAGTCGTCGGGAGGCGGCAACTCCCCCAGTGCCTGTTCGAGGCGTTTGCGCAGGCGGCCCAGTTCACTGGAGCGGAAGGCGTGGCGGGTGCGCTCGAGCACCTCCACCGCCTCCCCCAGCAGGGCATGCACACGGCCGGAATGGTTCAGCGGCGCGTCCTTCAGCCAGCGGCACAGCGGGGCCTTCGAGCAGTCGCTGCTGGTGGTCAGCACGGTGCATTCCAGGGCGTTGTAGGTCAGCAGCTGGCGCGCCTGGTCGGCGAGCACACGGTCATCGCTGATCAGCAGCAGGGGCGGGAGGATGCGTGGCATGGCGGGATGACCTGATATCAAGTGGCCATCAACTTTATCCACGAGCCTGTGGACAAATATTGACCCGCATCAGTTGTCGCGATTCGCCACCCGCCCTGGCGATGTCGGCCACTGCCGCTCCCGGGACGGGCGACTAAGCTGCTCTGGCCTTGCCCCCGCGAGCGGCGACAGAAGAACAACAAGAGAACCCATCGATGAACTACGACAGCAGTCAGCAACTGATACTCGGGCTGGTGCTCGCCGCGCTGATCTTCGGCGTGGCGCTGGAACTGCGCCTGGCCCACTTCCTCCTGGTCCTGAGAAGGCCCTTGCCGGCGCTGGTGGGGCTGCTCTGCCAGTGCCTGCTGCTGCCCTGGCTGACCCTGGTGGCTACCCTCTTCCTCGACCTGCGCCCCGGCCTCGAACTGGGCATGCTGCTGGTGGCCGCCTGCCCCGGCGGCAACCTGTCCAACGTCATCACCCACCTGGCGCGGGGCAATACCGCGTTGTCGGTGAGCGTCACCAGCCTGTCGAGCCTCCTGGCGATCCTCAGCCTGCCGCTGAACTTCGCCGCCACCGCCAGCCTCAACCCGGACACCGCTGCGTTCCTGCGGGGCCAGATGAGCAGCCTGGACGTGGACGCCAGCGGCATCATCGGCGGCCTGGTACTGCTGCTGGTGCTGCCATTGCTGGCCGGCATGGCGGCGGGCAACCTGGCACCAGCCTTCAGCACCCGCGTGCTGCCCTGGTTCAAGCGCTTCTCACTGCTCGCCTTCGGCCTCTTCCTGGTGGTGGCCGCGGCGGGCAACTGGCAATTGCTGGTGGCCAACGCCGGGCTGGTGCTGCTGGTGGTGGTTGGACACAACGCCGGCGCCCTGCTGCTGGGCTGGAGCGCCTCGCGCCTGACCGGCCTCGCCGACGCGGACCGCCGCGCCCTGACCATCGAGGTCGGCATGCAGAACTCCGGGCTGGCCCTGGGGCTGATCCTCACCCAGTTCGGCGGCCAGGTGGACATGGCCCTGGTGGCCGGCTTCTGGGGGCTCTGGCACATCGTTTCCGGCCTGCTGCTGGTGGCCGTCTGGCGGCGCAATCCGCCCCGTGGCCAGGAGGAACTCTCGTGCGCGTCCTGATCACCGGCGCTGCCGGCTTCATCGGCCAACAACTGTTGCGCGACCTGACTCTGCGCCATCCGGACTGGACCCTGGTCGCCGCGGACATCCGCCCGCTGAGCCACCAGGCGCTCCAGGCCAATATCGAACCGGTGTCACTGGACATCAGCTTGCCCCGCGAAGTGGCCGCCTGCGTGCAGCGCTGGAAGCCCGACGCCATCGTGCACCTGGCCTCCGTGGTGACCCCGCCACTGGGCATGGGCGAGGCGCGCCTGCATGCCATCGACGTCGGTGGCACCCGCGCCGTGCTGGATGCGGCCGTGGCCCAGGGCGTCGGTCAATTGGTCGTCACCAGCTCGGGCGCTGCCTATGGCTATTACCCGGAGAACGCCGAGTGGATCGACGAGCAGCACCCGCTGCGCGGCCATGAACGCTTCGCCTACGCCCGTCACAAGCGCGAAGTGGAGCTGCTGCTGGCCGACGCGCGCAAGCGACATCCGCAACTGCGCCAGCTGGTGCTGCGCCCTGGCACCATCCTTGGCGAGCAGGTGAACAACCAGATCACCGAGCTGTTCCAGAAGCGCTCGGTGCTGGGCATCAAGGGGCACGACAGCCGCTTCGTGTTCATCTGGGACCAGGACGTGGTGGCGATCATCCGCGAAGGCCTGGAGCGCCGCGCCGAAGGCATCTACAACCTGGCCGGCGACGGCGCGCTGAGCATGGCCGAGATCGCCGACATCCTCGGCAAGCCCTACCGGCCGCTGCCCGCCGGTCTGCTGCGTACCGCCCTGGCCGTGCTCAAGCCCCTGGGCCTGACACAGTACGGGCCGGAGCAGCTGGACTTCCTGCGCTACCGCCCGGTACTGGACAACCGCCGGCTGAAGGACGAGTTCGGCTACCGGCCGAAGTACTCCAGCCGCGAGGCGTTCCTGGCGTTTCTCAAGGCGCGGGGCATTGCCCCAAAACTGGGTTGAATCCCTGTGGGGCCCATCGGGTAGGGTGCGCCGTGCGCAGCGTCGGTTTGGCCTGGTGCCGAAGCTGGTCCTGAAGTCGGTGCGCACAGCGCACCCTGCGGTCCAGTCCGGGCTAAAGAGGTCGGCGTTGTGTTCGGTGGCGGATTCGCCTCTACGGAAAGCCGGTCAGGCACCCAAGGCTCAGCTCCTGTGCTTCTGCCGGTACTCCCCCGGCGTCAGCCCGGTCCACTGGCGGAAGGCGCGGAAGAACACGCTGGGCTCGGAATAACCGAGCAGCACGGCGATGTCGGCAATCGGCAGGCGGCTTTCCTCCAGATGGCGCTCAGCCAGGTGGCGGCGGGTGTCGCTGAGCAGTTGCTGGTAGCTGCTGCCTTCTTCCGCCAGGCGCCGTTGCAAGGTTCGTTCGCTGATGCCGAGGGCCGCGGCCAGGGCGCTGCGGTCAGGTTCGCCACGGGCCAACTGGGCGCCGAGCAGGGCGACGACCCGCGCCCGTAATCCTTCGCTGGGCAGGCGTGCCAGCAGTGCCTCGGCGTGCTGGCGCAGCACCGCCTGCAGTGGCGGGTTGGCCTGTTTCAGCGGCGCCGTGCGCAAGGCCAGGGGCAGTACCAGGGCGTAATCCTCCGCCTCGAACTGCAGCGGGCAGGCGAAACACTGCTGGTAAAGGCTGGTATCGGCCGGCGCCGCGTGCACGAAACAGGCCTTGAGCAGACGCAGGTCCGCCAGCAGCGGACGCATCAGCTCCAGCCAGAACGCCATCAGCGCCAGCACGCGTGCACGGGTTGCCGGCAGCGCCGGGTGCAGCGGACGGTACAGGGTCCAGAGCTCATCGCCACGCACTTCCAGGGCCAGGCTGCCGCCCTCGCCTACCAGCCGCTGGTAGCGCAATTCGGCCTCCAGCGCTTCGCCCAGGGTCGGGCTGCTCTGCAGCAGGTAGCCGAGCACGCTGAACTGGCCGGGCGCCAGGGCCCGGCCGATGGCCAGGCCCGGTTCGGGATGTGGCAGGCGGCTGTGGATGGTTCCCCAGAGTGCCTCCTGGGTGCTGAAGGGGATGCGCGCGTCCGGGTCGGCGAGGCGGCTTTCGTCGAGGCTGCTGGCGCGCAGCAGTTCCTCGCGGGCGAGGCCGAGCCCGGTGGCGGCGTGCAGGACGGCCTGGGTCAGACTGGCGCTGACCGAGGCGCTGGAGGGGGCATGAGGCGTCATGCCCGGATTCTGCCCAAGCGGCCGGCACGCTGTGAAGCGCTTGATTCAGCGATGCGAGCCGATCTCCGGTTCGAAGAAGTGCGAGGGCGCGGCAGGCGCGTGCTCGTCCTCGACTGCATCGGGGGCGTCCGGGTTGTCCAGCACCGCATAGGCGATGGCGCAGAACAACGAGTTGAGACGCTTCATGTCGCCGATCAGGCCCAGGTGCAGCGCGCTGGTCTCGATGCTCTGCACCACTTGCTGGTGCAGCCGCGAGACGTGGGCGTGGGCAAAGCGCCGTTCGAGGATGCGGAAGCGCTGTTTGGCGCGGCGCAGGCGCTTGGCGTTTTCCAGGTCGCCATTGAGGAACACCGAGAGGGCCAGGTGCAGGTTCTCCACCAACTGGTCGTGGAGGCTGACGATCTCTCCCAGGCCTTCATCGGAGAAGGCCCGGCCCTGGGCGTTGTTCTTGCTCTGTACGTCGTCGAGCATGCGCTCGATGATGTCCCCGGCCTGCTCCAGGTTGATGGTCAGTTCGATGATTTCCGCCCAGCGCCGGCTGTCGCGCTCGCCCAGGTCTTCGCGGGGCATGCGCGCCAGGTAGAGCTTGATGGCGGTGTAGAGGGCGTCGATGTCGTCGTCGAGGCGGTGGATGTCCTTGCCCAGCAGCGGGTCGCCGCCGCGCAGCAGGTGCAGCAGGTTGTTCAGCATCTGCTCGACGATATCGCCCATGCGCAGGGTCTCGCGCACGGCATTGGCCAGCGCCAGGCTGGGGGTTTCCAGGTCGGCCGGGTCGAGGTGGCGCGGCTTGGCCACATCGTCGGGCTGCGGGCGGTCCGGCAGCAGCCAGTCGCAGAAGCGCGCCATGGGCACTGTCAGCGGCAGGCAGAGGGTGCAGCGCACGCTGTTGTAGAGCAGGTGGAAGGCGATCACCAGTTCGGCGGTGGAGATCGGCCAGCTATCGATCCAGTTGGCCAGCGGCCCCACCAGCGGCAGCACCAGGATGCAGCCGGCCAGCTTGAACAGCAGGCTGCCGAGGGCCACCCGGCGCCCCGCGGGGTTCTGCAGGCTGCTGCTGAGCAGCGCGAGTACGCCGCTGCCAAGGTTGGCGCCGATCACCAGGCAGAGCGCCACCTTGAGGGAGATCACCTTGGAGGCCGCCAGCGTCGCGGTGAGCAGCACGGCCGCCAGGCTGGAATAGGAGACCATGGCGAACAGCGCGCCGGTCAGGGCGTCCAGCAGCACGTCGCCGGTCAGCGAGGAGAACAGCACCTTCACCCCCTTGGCGGTGGTGATGGGTTCGGCGGCGGCGATGATCAGCTGCAGGGCGAGGATGATCAGCCCGAGGCCGATGCCGACTCGCCCCAACTGCCCCAGGCGGGTCTGTTTGCGGGAGAGGAAGAAAATCACCCCGAAGAAGATCAGCAGCGGCGACAGCCAGGAAAGGTCCAGGGTCAGCACCCGGGCCATCAGCGCCGTACCGACGTCGGCGCCGAGCATGATCGCCAGCGCCGGCGCCAGCAGCATCAGGCCCTGGGCGACGAAGGAACTGACCAGCAGCGCGGTGGCGTTGCTGCTCTGCACCAGGGCGGTGACGCCGATACCCGAGGCGAAGGCCAGGGGCCGGCGGCGCACGCTGCGGCTGAGCAGGCGGCGCAGGTTGGAGCCGTACACGCGGAGAATGCCCGTTCGCACGATGTGCGTGCCCCAGATGAGCAGGGCGACGGCCGAGAGGAGATTGAGCAAGGTCAGCATGGTGGCCCTCCTGGCGATCTCGAAGGCCGCTGTGTCCGTGGGCGGGAAAACAGCGGCCCAGTCAGGCGAGTTGCAACAAGATTGTCATCGTTGGACCGTCCCGGCCCTGGCTGATTACCGTTGCCTGCCTGAGTTTTCTTTACATGGTGACAAGTAAAGCCCGTCTCCGGGGTTTGTGCTCGTTGTCGATCAATAAGTTGGCGCAAAAAGCTGAGGTGGTTTCCGCATGGGATTTCCGGGCCCCATGGTGCGTGATGGGGGCGACCGTCGCCCGGCCCGGCTGCTAACCTGTGCCCACCTTCAGCAAGCGGCGCCCCCATGCTCAACCTCTACCACGCCAATGACCTGGAAAGCCTCGGCGAGCTGGCCTGCACCCTGCTCGCGCAACCCCAGCAGGACCCGCTGGCACCCGCCAGGGTGGTGGTGCCGAGCCAGGGAATGGGGCGCTGGCTGACCCTGCAACTGGCGCGCAAGCAAGGCATCGCCATGCACCTGGATATCCAGCTGCCGGCGCGTTTCGTCTGGGATGTCACCCGCCTGGTGCTCGGCGAGCTGCCGCCGCAATCGGCCTTCAACCCGGTCACCCTGGGCTGGCGCCTCTACGACTGGCTCTGCGAGACGGACAACCTGGCCCGCGCGCCGCGCCTGGCACAGTACCTTGAGGGCGGCGACGAACGCCGCCGGCTGACCCTGGCCTCGCGCATCGCCGACGTCTTCGACCAGTACCTGCTCTACCGCGACGACTGGCTCGATGCCTGGGAACGCGGCGAGCTGCTCGGGTTGGGCGCGGATGAGGAATGGCAGGCCCTGCTCTGGCGCGAACTCACCGCCGATGGCCACCCGCACCGCGCACGCCTGTTGGGCGACCTGCTGGCGCGACTGCATGATGGCGCTCCTGTCGAGGGGCTGCCGGAGCGGCTGGTGGTGTTCGGCATCAGCAGCCTGCCGCCGCACCACATGCGCGTGCTCGAAGGTCTGGCGCGGCATTGCCAGGTGATCCTCTTCGCCCTCAACCCCTGCCGCGAAGCCTGGGGCGATATCCGTGACATCCGCGAGCTGGCTAAACTGCCGGAGCCGGGCATCGACGACTGGTACCTGGATGTCGGCCACCCGCTGCTGGCCAGCCTTGGCAAGCAGGGCCGCGATTTCTTCGATGGCCTCTTCGCCCTGGGCGGCCAGGAAGTCGGCGTCTATGCCGAGGACGAGGACCTGCACGACAGCAGCCTGCTGCGCGCCGTGCAGAACGACATCCTGTGCCTGCGCACCCGCCGTCCCGAAGAGCGCATGGTCCTGCGCGAAGACGACCGCTCCCTGGAAGTGCACCTCTGCCACTCGCCCCTGCGTGAAGTGGAGGTGCTGCATGACCAGCTGCTGGCGCGCTTCAAGGCCGACCCCGGCCTCACGCCGGACCAGGTGGTGGTGCTGACCCCTGACATCGAGCGCTACGCCCCTTATATCGAGGCCGTGTTCGCCCCCCGGGAAGGCGTGCCGCGCATTCCCTTCAGCCTCGCCGATCGCAGCCTGCGCGCCGAGCTGCCGCTGGTGGAAGCCTTCCTCGCGCTGCTGGAGCTGCCCCAGAGCCGTTTCGCTGCCGAAGAGCTGCTCGCCTGGCTGGAGCAGCCCGCCCTGGCCGCCCGTGCCGGCATCGAGAACGAGGACCTGCCACTGCTGCGCGACTGGCTGCGCGACGCTGGTGTGCGCTGGGGCCGCGACGGCGCCCACCGCGCACGGCTGGGGTTGCCGGAGGAAGGTGCCTTCAGCTGGCGCCAGGGCCTTGATCGCCTGCTGCTGGGCTTCGCCGCGCCGCCGCAACTGGCCGGCGACGCTCCGCCCCTGCTCGGCGACAGCTGGCCGCTGGATGCCCTGGAAGGGGCGCGCGCACAGCTGCTCGGCCGCCTCGCCGGTTTCGTCCAGCGCCTCAGTGCCCTGGCTGACGACATGGCCCGGCCACGGCCGCTGGCCGACTGGGCGGAAACCCTGCAGGGCCTGATCGACCAGCTGTTCGACGAGCGCGAGGCCGGCGATACCTTGTTGCTGTTGTCCCAGGCCTGCGGCGCCCTGCGCGAACAGGCAGAGGCCGCCGGCATCGAGCGTCCGCTGGAACTGGCCCTGGTGCGCCAGCACCTGGTGGCCGCCCTGGACCAGGGCAGTGGCGCCTCGGGCTTCCTCACCGGTGCCGTGACCTTCTGCACCATGGTGCCCATGCGCAGCCTGCCGTTCCGCCAGGTCTGCCTGCTGGGCCTGGACGACGGTGCCTTCCCGCGCCGCACTCCGGCTGCCGGCTTCGACCTGATCGCCCGCAAACCCCGGCGCGGCGATCGCGCCCGACGTCTCGACGATCGCTACCTGCTGCTGGAAACCCTGCAATCGGCGCGCGATGGCCTGTACTTGAGCTTCGTTGGCCGCGATCCCCGGGATAACGCCCACCTGCCGCCCTCGGTGCTGGTCAGCGAGTTGCTGGAAACCATCGACGTCACTGCCACCGCGGGTGAGCGCAAGGCGAGCGAACGCGTGCTGGTGGCCCATCCACTGCAACCCTTCGCCTCGGCCAACTTCGCCGGTGGCCAGTGGGCCGGTTTTGCCGCGCCCTGGTTCCGCGCCGCGAGCCGCCTGGCGGAAACCCCGCAGCCGGCCGCCGCGCCCTTCGCTTTGCCCCTGCCGGAGCCCGGCGCCGACTGGCTGACCCTGGAGCCGTCGCAACTGATCCAGTGCTTCCGCCACCCGGCGCGCTTCCTGCTCGAACAGCGTCTGGGACTGCGCCTGGCAGAAGCCGAGGAAGCCCTGGCCGGGGACGAGCCTTTCAGCCTCGAAGGTCCGGCCTGGCGCGGCCTGCGCCAGCTGGCGCTGGATGCCGTGGAACGTGGCTGGAGCGAGGAGGCTGAAAAACGCATTGCCCGGGCCGCTGGCTGGCTGCCGGTGGGCGAGGTGGGGCACGCGCTCTGGGGCCAATTGCGCGGCCCGGTGCGCGCCTTCGCCCCGCGCCTGTTCGAGGCACGCCCGGATGCCGTGCCGCAGCCGCTACTGGTGGATATCGAGCTGGCCGGTGTGCGCATCCACGGCTGGCTTGACGGCGTCACCCCGGACGGCCTGTTCGGCTGGCGCCTGAATCGCCTCGGCGAATGGGAGCTGGCGCCCTTCTGGCTGCGTCACCTGCTGCTCAACCTGGCTGCCACGCCCGGCATCGCCCGCGACAGCCGGCTGCTGTCCCCGGCCGGCGACTGGCAGGCCGGTCCCCTGGCCAACGCCCGCGAGTTGCTGGAGCCCTGGCTGCAGGCTTACCGCGAGGCCCTGTGCGCGCCCCTGCCCTTGCTCACCAAGGCCAGCTACGGCTTCGCCCATGGCCTGCGCAAGCCGGGCCGCAAGGAGCCGATCGACGCCGCCCGCGACAAGGCCCGCGTGGCCTGGGAAGGCCTCGACTTCGGCCCGGTGGGCGAATCCCGTGACCCCTGGTACGCCCTCGCCTTCCGCGACCGCGAACCCCTGGGAGAACGCTTCGAGCAACTCGCCGAAACCCTCTACGGTCCGGCCCTGGACGCTCTGGCGGGAGGTGACGATGAAGAGTGATCGCCAGCTCCCTGAGGGAGCCAATTCATTCGCGATGCAGGCCGCAGGCCTGCCCTGCGGCCTCGTCATCGGCAAGGAGCACCCATGAGCCTCGACCTGCTCAAGGACCCCTTCACCGGCCGCAGCCTGATCGAGGCCAGCGCCGGCACGGGCAAGACCTGGACCCTCACCGCCCTGTACGCGCGCCTGTTGCTGGAACGCCAGCTGGGTGTCGGGCAGATCCTCGTGGTGACCTACACCACGGCGGCTACCGCCGAGTTGCGCGAGCGCATCCGTGCCCGTCTGGCAGCCTTGCTGGCCATGTACGAAGGCGCTCCGGCAGCCGATCCGGTACTGGCCGGATTGCATGCGCAGTACCCGGGCGAGGACGCCCATCGCCGTCTGTTGCTGGCCGTCCACGGATTCGACGAGGCGGCCATCTTCACCATCCACGGCTTCTGCCAGCGCGCCCTGCAGGACGCCGCCTTCGAAGCCGGCGGAGATTTCGACAGTGAGCTGTCCACCGACGACCGCGAAGTGCTGGACGCGCTGCTCGCCGACCTCTGGCGGCGCGAGCTGGCGGACGCAGAACCGGCCTGGGCGCGTTTCCTGGCGCAGAAACGCATCACGCCGGCCTGGTTGCGCCAGCGCCTGCGTTCGCACCTGGGCAAGCCGTACCTGCGTGTCGAGCCCCGTGACCTGAAAGCGGGAGACCTGTCCGCCGCCAGCGAAGCCTGGAGCCATGCCCAGAGCTTCTGGCAGCGCCTGGGCAGCGAGTGCGTGGCCCAGCTTGCGCAGCTCGACAGCCTCAACAAGCGCAGTTACGACGCCGCCAAGTTCGCCCTGTGGCAAACCGAACTGGATGCCTACTTCGCCGATCCGGCTGCCCTCTTCGCCCCGCCGACCGGATTGGAAAAGCTGGGCACCGAGGCCTTGGCCAAGGCCACCCGGAAGGGCTTCGATGCGCCGGATCACGCGGTCTGCGCCGCGCTGCAGGGCCTCTTCGACGCCTTGCAGGAAGCTGTTCCAGCCGGTGAGGAGCGCCTGATCGACCTGCAGGTGCGCCTGCTGCAGACCCTCAACCGCGAGTTGCCGGCCCGCAAGGCGGCCCAGCGCCTGCTGGCCTTCGACGATCTGCTCAACCGCCTCGACGATGCCTTGCGCGGTCCGGCCGGCGAAGCCCTCGGCCAGGCCCTGCGCGAGCGCTATCCGGTGGCGCTGATCGACGAATTCCAGGACACCGACCCGGTGCAGTACGCCATCTTCCACCGGGTGTACGAGCACCAGGGAGACCTTTGCTTCGTCGGTGATCCCAAGCAGGCCATCTACGCCTTCCGTGGCGCCGACCTCGCCACCTACCTCAAGGCCCGCGACGAGGCCGCGCGGCAGTACAGCCTGGACACCAACCACCGCTCCACGCCGCAGCTGATCGCCGCCCTCAACCAGGTGTTCGACCGACCCCTGCCCTTTGCCGAGCCCGGACTGGACTACCCACCGGTGGGCGCCAGCAGCAAGGCTCGTGCGCACCTGGTGCTGCCCGAAACCGGTGCGCCGCTGGAGCTGGTGTGGCTGGGGGACGAGCCGATCGGCAAGGGCGATGCGGGGCGCGCGGTGGCCAGCGATACCGCGCGACGCATCGCTGGCCTCCTGGCTGCCAGTGCCCGTGGTGAAGCCTATTTCGACGAAGATGGCGTACGTTCGCCCCTCAAGGGTGGGGACATCGCCGTGCTGGTGGCCAGCCACCGCCAGGCCGGTGATGTCGCCGCCGAACTCGCCGCCCGTGGCGTACCCAGCGTACGCCGGGGGCGGGACAGCGTCTGGCACAGCGAAGAGGCCGAGGAACTGGCGGCAGTGCTCGCCGCCTATGCCGAACCCGGTCGCGAAGGTGTGCTGCGCTACGCCCTGTCCACTCGCCTGCTGGGCCGCGATGCCCAGCAACTGGCGCGCTGCCAGGACGACGAGCACGCCTGGGACGAGGAGCGCGAGAACGCCGAGCGCTATCATCAGCTCTGGCAGCAGCAAGGCTTCATGCGTGCCTTCCGCGCCTGGCTCGATGAGCAGGGCGTGGCCGAACGCCTGATCGCCCTGCCCGACGGCGAGCGGCGCCTGACCAACCTCCTCCACCTGGCCGAACTGTTGCAGACCGAAAGTCTCCAGCGCCCCGGACTGGAGCCGCTTCTGGCCTGGTTCAACGCCCAGCGCGTCGCCGAGAGCCATGGCGACGATGCCCTGCTGCGCCTGGAGAGCGATGCCGAACGGGTGCAGATCGTCACCGTGCACACCAGCAAGGGTCTGGAGTACCCGCTGGTGTTCTGCCCCTACCTCTGGGACGGCGCCCTGCTGCGCCGCGATGAGGACATCACCTGCCACGCCGAGGACGGCACGCCGCTGCTGGACCTTGGTGGCGAGCACCTCGACGAGCACCGCGCCGTGGCCCGCCGCGAGCGCTTCGCCGAGCGTCTGCGCCTGGCCTACGTGGCGCTGACCCGTGCTCGCGACCGCCTGTGGATCCATTGGGGGCCAGTGGCCCTGCCCAAGGCGAAGAAGGACGGCGAGCTGCCGGAAGACGGCCTGCACAGCTGCGCCCTCGCCTGGTTGCTGCACGGCCGCGAACTGGACGAGGCCGACGTGCTCGGCGCCCTCGCCCACCATATGGCCGTCCGGGATGGCGCGGCCCTGCGCGCCGAGCTCGAAGCCCTGGCCGGAGCCAGCCGGGGCCAGATCGCCGTGGTGCCGCCCCAGGTCGAGGAAGCCAATGCGCAGGGCGAGTCCCGTGCCCTGCCGCCGGCCGGACTGGCGACCCTGGAGCGCACCCTGGCCAGCGCCTGGCGGGTGGGCAGCTTCTCCGGCCTGGCTGCTGGTATGCACATGGAAGCACCCGACCGCGATGGCCTGGTGGTGCCGCCGGCCACCGAACCGGGCAGCGGCTTCTTCGCCTTTCCCCGTGGCGCCCGGGCCGGTACCTGCCTGCACGCCGTGCTGGAGGACTGGATGCGTGGCGAAGGCGAGCTGCCGGCGCTGGTGCAGAAGCATCTGCAGGGCCACGGCCTGCCCGATAGCTGGGTGGAGATCGCCAGCGACCATCTGCAGCGGGTGCTGGATACCGACCTGGACGGCCGGGGCCTGCGCCTGTCGGCCCTTGCCGCCAATCGCCGCTTGCCGGAGCTGGGCTTCACCTTCCCCGTGGCCGGGCTGGATGTGGGGCGCCTGCGGGCGATCCTCGCCGACCCCGCCCATGGCCTGCCGGAAGTGATGCGCGTGGCTGCCGAGCGCCTGGAGTTCGATACCCTCAAGGGCTTCATGAAGGGCTTCATCGACCTGACCTTCGAGCACGACGGGCGCTGGTACATCGCTGACTACAAGTCCAACTGGCTCGGCCCGGATGCCAGTTACTATGGCGGCGAGCGCCTGGAGCAGGCCATCGCCGCCGAGCACTACCACCTGCAGTACCTGATCTACCTGGTGGCGCTGCGGCGCTTCCTGCGCCAGCGGCTGGATGGTTTCGCCAGCGGGCAGCTCGGCGGCGCCTGGTACCTGTTCCTGCGCGGCATGCCGGATTCCGGGGTGTTCTTCCATCGTCCCGCCGACAGCCTGCTGGATGCGCTGGACCTGCTGTTCGAGGAGGGCCGCTGATGAGCCTGTCCGATTGGTCCCTGGGGCCGCTGGAACGCCATTTCACCGAGAGCCTGCAGCGCCTCGAGCCGCAGGCGCCCGATGCCGTGCTGGCGGCCGCCGCGTTGTGCTGCCAGGCCCTGGGCGCCGGCGATGTCTGCCTGCCGCTGGCACGTTGGGCCGGGCAGCCATTGTTCGTCGAGGGCGGTCCCGGCCTGCAGGCCCCCGCCCTGCCCGCCTGGCTCGCCGCGTTGCAGGCATCGGCCCTGGTGGCTGCGCCCGGCGGTTATGCGCCGTTGACCCTGGACGGCGCCCGCCTCTACCTCAGCCGCTACCACGCCTACGAGGCGCAGTTGGCGGAGAACCTGTTGCGGCGGGCATCCGCCCGGCCGGAGGTGGACGAGGCGCAGCTCAGCGAATCCCTGGCGCGGCTGTTCGCCCGCAACACCCAGCAACCGGACTGGCAGCGCCTGGCCGCAGCCCAGGCGGTGCGCCGTAACCTGGCCGTGATTTCCGGCGGCCCGGGTACCGGCAAGACCACCACAGTGGTGCGCCTGCTGGCGGCGCTGCTGGAGCAGCCCGGTGGTGAGCGGCTTGCCATTGGCCTGGCCGCACCTACCGGGAAGGCCGCTGCGCGCATGGCCGAGGCCATCCGTAACGCCAAGGCCGAACTGCCGGTGAGCGACGCCATCAAGGCCGCGCTGCCCGAGGAGGCGCGCACCCTGCACCGCTTGCTGGGCAGCCGTGGCGACACCCCTCAGGTGCGCCATCATGCCGACAATCCGTTGCCGTTGGACGTGCTGGTGGTGGACGAAGCGTCCATGGTCGACCTGGCGCTGATGGCCAAGCTGCTGGACGCCCTGCCGCCCAATGCACGACTGATCCTGCTGGGCGACAAGGATCAGCTGGCGGCGGTGGAGGCTGGCGCGGTGTTCGCCGAACTCTGCGAAGGCCGTGGCCTGGACGCTGCCGCCGCCGCTGACCTGACGCGCATCACGGGCCAGACCGTGCCCGTGGAGCAGCCCCGTTCGCGCCTCGGCGATGCCGTGGTGCTGCTGACCCACAGCCACCGCTTTGCCGGCGACAGCGGCATCGGCGAGCTGGCGCGGCGCATCAATGGCGGCGACGCCCGTGGCACCCTGGAGCTGCTGCGTGGTGGTCATCCGGACCTGACCTGGAACGCCGGCCCCACCCCGGCTGCCCTGCTGGAGCGGCTGGAATCGGGCTATGCGCCCTACTTCGCTGCCGTGCGCGCCGCAGACCCCGCCTCGGCCTTCGCCGCGTTCAACGGTTTCCGCGCCCTGACCGCCCAGCGCGAAGGGCCCTGGGGCGTGGGTGGTATCAACGAAGCCCTGGAGGCGCGTATCAAGCGCCGCCTGAGTGTGTCCAGCCGCGAGCGCTGGTATCCCGGCCGGGCGGTGATGGTGCGCCAGAACGACTACGCCCTCGGCCTGTTCAACGGCGATATCGGCCTTTGTCTGTCCACGCCCAACGGGTTGCGGGTCTTCTTCGAGGGTGACGAGGGTTATCGGCCTTTCGCCCCGGCGCGCCTGCCCAGCCACGACAGCGCCTTCGCCATGACCGTGCACAAGAGCCAGGGCTCGGAGTTCACCGAAGTGCTGCTGGCCCTGCCGGAACAGCCCAGCCCGTTGCTCAGCCGTGCGTTGTTCTACACCGGCATCACCCGGGCCAAGAAAAAGGTGGAGATCTGGGGTTTGCCGGCGCGCCTGACCGAAGCGGTATCGACCCGCGCCGAGCGTGCTGCCGGGCTGGCGGAAAGGCTGGGCGAGTCGGCGGAGGTCGCCCCTCCGGCCGCGCTGCCAGCACCAGGGGACCAGGATCAACTGAGCCTGTTCTGACCATGAGGCGGATGGGGAGCCGCCCTTGCCGGTTGGCGAAGAGCGAAGCGAAACCCAACAGTGCCTCGTTGGGCCGCTAGGCGGTGTTCGCGAATGAATTCGCTCCTACAGAGGTGGATGCCCGGAAACAGAAAGCCCGGCATCCGCCGGGCTTTGAGGTGTTGCAGTCTGCGATCAGCTGACGCGCTGGGCCTGCGGCAGACGATCGGCGCCGCCTTCGGCGACGTCGAACGCCTTGGTGCGATCAGAACCGCCTTCGGCTACGCGGAAGCCATTGGTGCGATCGGCACCACCTTCGGCGATACGGTTGGCACCGCTACGGTCAGCGCCGCCTTCGGCGATGCGGTTGGCGCCAGCGCGGTCGGAGCCACCTTCAGCCACGCGGTCCAGGACCATGAAGCTGCCTTCGGCGGCGACCGGGTCGATGACCTGCAGGGTGGTGGCTTCTTTCGATTCACCCAGCACCGGCTGCGAGTCGGACGGCAGGGCAAAGGCGGAGGTGCTCAGGGCGGCGATGAACAGGGCAGCGAAGGCTTGGGTTTTCATGATCTGTGGCTCCGTGAAGGGGGGAGGAAACTTCGTCTGGAGCCCATGTTACGGATGGCGTTCTGATTAAAAAGTGATCACGCCAGATAGAAGACATCGATGTCGTTGATGATGTGAAAATCTTTTCTCCATCAGTGGGTTGCAGGCTTTGCATGCTTCTTCCCGGCAGGGCAGAAGGTCTGCGCTTGGACTGGGGGGGCAGCTGCGCAGCCCTTGGCGAATGAATTCGCCCCTGCACCTGAGCTGTGTGCAATGAAAAACGGGGCCATTCGGCCCCGTTCTTCATTCCATCGGCTTACTTACTGCCCGGGAATGTCCTTGCGCAGTTTCACCGGATCTTCCTTGCGGCCGCGAGCGATACGCATGCGGATGTTGAGCGCCTCCACGGCCAGGGAGAAGGCCATGGCGAAATAGACGTAACCCTTCGGCACGTGGACTTCGAAGGACTCGGCGATCAGCACGGTACCGACCACTACCAGGAAGGCCAGGGCCAGCATCTTCAGGCTCGGGTGCTTGTCGATGAAGTCGCTGATGGTGCCGGCGGCCAGCATCATCACCAGCACGGCGACGATGATCGCGGCCACCATCACCGGCACGTGGGAGACCATGCCGACAGCGGTGATCACCGAGTCCAGCGAGAACACGATGTCGATGATGGCGATCTGGATGATGGTGCCGATGAAGTTGCGCGCCGCGCCGTTGGGCGCTGCTTCGGCTTCATCTTCGCCTTCCAGGCTGTGGTACATCTCGGTGGTGCTCTTCCACAGCAGGAACAGGCCGCCGAAGAAGAGGATCAGGTCGCGGCCGGAGATGCCCTGGCCGAACACCTGGAACAGGTCGTTGGTGAGCCGCATGATCCAGGTGATGGAAAGCAGCAGGGCGATACGGGTGACCATCGCCAGCGCCAGGCCGAAGAAGCGGGTGCGCGCCTGCATGTGCGGCGGCATGCGGCCCACGAGGATGGCGATCATGATGATGTTGTCGATGCCCAGGACGATCTCCAGGGCGGTCAGGGTGAAGAAGGCGACCCAGATTTCCGGGCTGGTCAGCCATTCCATGATGCGTTGATCCTCGCAAGTTTCTTGGTCTAGGGATGGAACACGATCAAGCCGGAAAGAGCTTACGCAGTTTCCGGCTTGATCGAATGTCAATTAGCGACTGTCAGTGTGATCCGAAGAGCGGGAACACACCCAGCAGCAAGGCGGCGACGAGGATACACAGACAAATCATCACCGCCCACTTCAACGTGAAGCGCTGGTGGTCGCCGAACTCCACCTTGGCCAGGCCCACCAGCAGGTAGGTGGAGGGTACCAGCGGGCTCAGCAGATGCACCGGCTGGCCTACGATAGACGCTCGCGCCATCTCCACCGGACTGATGCCGTAGTGGCTCGCAGCCTCGGCCAGAACCGGTAACACGCCGTAATAAAATGCGTCGTTGGACATGAAGAAGGTGAACGGCATGCTCACCACCGCGGTGATCACCGCCATGTAAGGTCCCATGGACGGCGGGATGATCGCCAGCAGGCTCTTGGACATGGCTTCCACCATGCCGGTGCCGGAGAGGATGCCGGTGAAGATGCCGGCGGCGAAGATCAGGCCGACCACCGCCAGCACGTTGCCGGCATGGGCCGCGACCCGTTCCTTCTGCTGCTGCAGGCAGGGGTAGTTGATGATCATGGCGATGCTGAAGGCGATCATGAACAGCACCGGCAGCGGCAGCAGCCCGGCGATCAGGGTCACCATCAGGGTGGCGGTCAGCGCGCCATTCACCCATAGCAGCTTGGGACGGCGGGCCTCCGGGTACTGCGACACGCTGATTTCGTCGTGATTGATCTGGTCATCCGGCAGGTGCAGCACGCCGAGGCGGGCGCGTTCGCGCTTGCCATAGGCCCAGGCGAGGCCGAACAGGGCGATGGCGCCGGCGGCCATGGCGGGGATCATCGGCACGAAGATGTCCGACGGGTCCACGTGCAGGGCGCTGGCGGCGCGGGCGGTGGGGCCGCCCCAGGGGGTCATGTTCATGATGCCGCCGGCGAGGATGATCAGGCCGGCCATGATCAGCGGGCTCATGCCCAGGCGGCTGTACAGCGGCAGCAGGGCGGCGACGCAGATCATGTAGGTGGTGGCGCCGTCACCGTCGAGGGAGACGATCAGCGCCAGGGCGGCGGTGCCCATCGAGACTTTCAGCGGGTCACCTTTCACCAGCTTGAGGATCTTGCGCACGGCCGGGTCGAACAGGCCGGAGTCGATCATCAGCGCAAAGTAGAGGATGGCGAACATCAGCATCACGCCGGTGGGGGCGAGCTTGCCGATGCCCTCCAGCATCATCGGGCCGATGCCCGCGGCAAAGCCGCCGATCAGGGCGAAGGCGATGGGGACGATGATCAGGGCGATCAGGGCGGACAGGCGCTTGGTCATGATCAGGTACATGAAGCAGATGACCATGGCGAAGCCGAGCAGAGTCAGCATGGCGGTTCTCCGGACTTGATTCGGGCGGGGCTGTCAGCGCGTGGCCGAAGGCGTGCGGAGGACGGACGGAGGAGTGCCGGGCAGGCAGGGGGTGCGGAGCATATCGATCACCAATCTTGTTGTTGTCAGATGTCCGGTCTGTTGCCGGCACATCAGGCCGTTGAAAACTGCTGCGCTTGGTGATGCTGCGTTGAAAGGAGGCTCAAAATGCTCATTTACTGCTCGTAAACTGCGCTCTTTCGCCTGTTTTCGCCTTGCCTCACCTTCGCTCGCGACGTTTTCACTCTGCCTGCTGGGGGCGGATGCTAAGCGCGCAACCTTTCAGCCAGCTTTCGGCGGTGATCGGTACCGATTACGTGGCGATTTGTCGACGAATGGCGGATTTGCCTGCGTGGTTTCAGGCGGACAGCGTGCGCATCACCAGCAGCAGGCTGCCGGCGGCGAGCAAGGTCTGCAGGGTGATGATGCCGGCCATCAGGTGGCTGTCGCCGCCGAGCTGTCGGGTCAGCACGTAGGCCGTGGGCGCGGTGGGCAGGGCGAAGAACAGCACCAGGATGCTGCTTTCCATGGCGGGCAGGCCGAGTACGCGGGCCACCAGGAAGGCGAGGGCGGGCATGGCCAGCAGGCGCAGGGCGCAGTTCCAGGCCAGTGCGGGAACCTCGCCGGCCAGTTCCTGGGGGCGTAGCGCGGCGCCGACGCAGAGCAGGCCCAGCGGCAGGCTGGCCACCGCCAGCAGGTTGAGCAGGCGGTCGGTGCCGCCAGGCAGGCCGATACCGGCCAGGTTGACCAGGGCGCCGGCCAGGCAGGCGAGGATCAGCGGGTTTTTCGCCACCGGCAGCAGCAGGCCGCGCAGGCTCACACCGCGTTCGGCGGTCAGCGCCCAGACCGACATCAGGTTCACCAATGGCACCATCAGGGCCAGCATCAGCGCCGCAATGGCCAGGCCATCCTTGCCAAAGAGGCTGCCGATGGCGGCGAGGCCCAGGTAGGTGTTGAAGCGCAGGATGCCCTGGGTAATGGCGCCAAAGCGTGCGGCCGGCCAGCTCAGCACGCGTCGTGCCAGCAGCAGGGCGGCCCAGCCGATGCCGAGGCCGAGGAACACCGCCAGCGCCAGGCGCGGCAACGCCGGGTTACCGAGCGGTGCGGTGGCCAGGCTGCTGAAGAGCAGGGCGGGGAAGAGGATGAAGTAGTTCAGGCGCTCGGCGGCGGGCCAGAAGGCTTCGCCGGGGAAGTCCCAGCGACGCAGCAGGTAGCCGCCGACGATCAGGGCGAAGAGGGGCCAGAGGGCCTGGAAGAGGGTGAGCACGGCGACATCCAGTCAGCGGGAAGCCCTCATCTTCTGTATGCGGGCGGCCTTGCGCAACCGCCTGCTAGCGTTAACCAGGTGCCAGCGAACGGAGACTGCCATGAGCGAACTGCATACCGGCGGCTGCCACTGTGGGCAGCTGCGCTACAGCGTCGAGGCGCCCTTGACCGACGTCGCCCACTGCCATTGCTCGATCTGTCGGCGGACCACCGGCGGCATCGTCACCACCTGGGCCACGGTGCCCCTGGCGAGCTTCCGCTGGACCGCCGGCACGCCGGCCGAATACGCCTCGTCGGCCGGTTGCATCCGCTACTTCTGCGCGAATTGCGGCAGCCAGTTGGCGTTCTTCACCCAGCTTGCCCCGGACACCCTGGACCTGACGGTGGCCACCCTGGACCGGCCGGAAGTCGTTCCGCCGGACCGGCATATCTGGGTGAAGAGCCGTCTTCCGTGGCTGCACCTGGACCCGCAATTGCCGGAGGAGGATGAGGAGCAGCTGTGAGTCGGGACCGCGCAGGGTGCGCTGCGCGCACCGGAATCTCCACACGGGGGGCCGATGCGCATGGCGCACCCCACGAAATCCAACGGCCCCGGGTGCGGAATCGTTGGGCTTCGCTTTGCGCCAACCTGCCGAGGGCACATCGCGCGCTTTACGGAAGGACTAACCCGCCGGCGTCCTTGTGCAACTGGCGCAAGTGCGCGCCGATGGCCTTGAGGTTGGCTTCGGTGGCATTCAGCTCAGCCAGGCGCTGGGGTTCCAGCAGGCTGCGGACCTCGCGGTCGAGGTCGTCGTTGAGCTTGCGCATGGTCTGCTGACGGCTGCTGCTTTCGGCTTCCAGGCGCTGCCACTCGGCGCTTTGCGGCAGGCCGTAGCCGCCTTGCAGCATTTCCGCCGGCCGACTGAGGAAACCGCTGTTGGCGAGCATCTGTTCCAGGGTGCCGCCGGCTTTGGCGAAACGGGTCTGCCCGGCCTGTTCGCGGGAGCTGAGGTAATTGCGCTTGAGCTCGTCCTGGGCCAGCAGCAGCTGGCGGCGCTGGGCAGCCTGTTCCAGCAGGAGCAGGGCGGCGCTGGCGCGCAGGTCGGCCTTGTCGAACCAGGGGCGGCGCCGTTCGGCGGCCAGTTCCAGCCAGTCTTCCACCTGTTCCTGCGGCACGTTCAGGCGCTCGCGGAGGATCTTGAACATGGCCTGGTAACGGTCACGGAAGGAGTCGAAGCGATAGCCCAGGCGCAGGGCTTCCTTGGGATCTTCCAGGGGCGCGGGGTCGGCCACGCCGCGGCCTTCCAGCAGCTTCAGGAGGCCGTTGGGCATGATGCTGTCGAGGTCGCGCAGGGCCGGGTGGTCGGTGCCGCTGCGCAACAGCTTGAGGGTTTCCACGGCGCAGTTGTTGGAGAGGAACCAGTAGTCGCCGTCGTAGCTCCAGTGCATCTCGGCGGCGTGTTCCACCAGGGCGTCCACTTCCTCGCGGCTGAGCTTGAGCGGCACCGAGGCCAGGCTGCGCAGTTCGACCTTGGTGTATTCCTCGATCACCTGGTGCAACGGCAGCACGAACAGGCGCGACGGATAGGCGCCGGTGAGGCCGTCCCAGCTGGAAAGCTGCACGTCGCCGACGAAGGCGCGGTAGGACAGCACCAGGTGCTGGTCGAGGTCGAGGCGGCAGTCCGGTCCGCGCGGGCGGCCCGGGGCGCAGATGACCAGGCGCAGCATGCTGTGGCCCCAGCGGCTCACCCAGTTCTGGTTGGCTTCGGCGAACAGGTAGTCCACTTCGTAGACGCGCTCGGGGTCGAGCTTGCCCAGGGGCTGCTTGCCGAAGTCGCGACCGGCGTTGAGATAGGCGTAGCCGTCGTTGCAGGTGTCCTGCCGTTCCGGCGCCCAGCCGAAGTGTTCGCGGTAGTAGCGGTAGAGCGCCGGGCGGCGGCAGCCATAGGCCGGATCGAGGAGGAAGTACTCCATGTTCACCGCGACGAATTCGCGGGAGTTCGACAGCTCGTAGATGTCCGGGCTGCGCGCCACCTGGTGGTTGTCCTGCTCGCGCTGGCCACGCCTGCCCACGTACTGCGGCCAGCCGGCGAGGTCGAGCAGGCGCGGGTCGTCGCTCAGGGTGAAGCGGCGTTCGGTCTGCCCGCGGCAGTCGCCGGGCAGGCCCACTGGGCCGTTGCTGCCGGCCTGGTTGCGGCAGCGGAACTGTTGCGTCTTCTCGGCGCCGGACCAGAGCCGCGCGCGGTCGTAGATGTGGGTCAGTTCGTGGAGCACGGTGGCGAGCAGTTCGCGGCGCACCGTGCCGTGCACGCGGTTGGTCTTCCGGGTCGCCGCGCTGCCGTCGGTGAGGCCCGCCAGCAGGTTGCGGTTGAGTACCAGTGCGTCGAAACGGGTGGCCCGGCCGTAGCCGTTCCCCGGCAGGTCATTGCTCCAGCCCACTTCTACTTCCCGGTCCAGGCGCTGGACGAAGGTCGGCGGCAGGGCCGCGAGGGCCTCGTCCAATAGTTGCTGGCTGGCCTGGCGCTGGGCCGCGGTCAGCCCTTCGTCATCCAGAGCCAGGCGCAAATCGGCCTGGGCGCTGCCTGCCAGCAGCAGGCCACCCAGGCAGATTCGGCGAAACCAGGTGTTCAGGGGCCGATTCTCGTGAGGGTCAGAGGGCGACGATGGTTTCCGCCAGGGCCAGGTCGCTGGCCTCGCGGGCTTGCGGGAACTGTTCGCGCAGGGCGGCGAAGGCGGCTTCCAGCTGGGCGCCACGGATCTCGCCGGCGCTGGCGACGAAGCTGGCGGCGTCGTCACGGGCGGCCACGACGACCTTCATGTCGCGGATCGAGGTGGTGGTGTCGGAGGTGAAATCGAGGGTGCGATCCAGCGCGCGGACGATGATGTTGCTGGTCGCCACCAGGGTCTGGGCCTGGACGGCACCGGCAACGAGGGAAAGGGCGATGGCTGCGACAGACAGCGAGCGGCGCATGGAAGCTCTCCGTTGAAAATTTCTAAGGCATTGGACGGAAATGCCCGTCGGCAGTTCTCAGCCTCGGGCGCAGGGCGCGAAGGTTAGCGGAATGGGCGGACGAGAGCCAGGCGGGACGCGGCATGCAGCCTGTTGGGCCGCGACTGGCGCGGCCCGGAGGGGGCCGTCAGAGGGTGAGGATGGCCTGGGCCAGTTGCAGGTCGCTGGCCGCCAGCTGCGGTTGAGCGCTGCGGATGTGCTTGAACGCGGCTTCCAGCTGGGCGCCACGGATGTCGCCGGCGCTGGCGACGAAGCTGGCGGCGTCGTCTCGGGCGGCGAGCACGATCTTGTCGTCCTTGAACGAAGAGGTGACGTCGGACGTGGCATCCGAGGTGGCCGCAACGGCGTTGACCACAGCGTCAGTGGTAACCACGAAGCTGGTGGCCGAGGCGCTGGTGGCGAGCGCCAGCAGGGCGGCCGCGCTGAGCAGGCGAATAGAGGTCATTGGGGGCTCCTTTTACTGACCGGGACGGCGGCGTGATACGTGATGAATGCCGCCGGCTGAGGGGAAAGCCTAGTCAATATGGCTGTTCCGGGCCAGTACTGGCCAAGCGCCTGCGATTGGCGGCTGCGCGTTGGAGAGGTGATGGGGGCGCCTCGATACGTTCCAGCGCGCAGGGTCGCACATCGGTACTCATCGCCAGAAGGGACGCTCCAGTTCCTGGTAGCGCTCGCTCGGACTGATTCCCACATCAGCCAGGGCGCGGGCGTCCAGCTGTGCGAGCTGGTGCCGGGTGCGGGCGTTACGCTGCCACTGGGCCAGGGTGGCGAACAGGCGCAGGTACCGGTGGGTGCGCGGGCGGCTGGATTCGAACTGTGCAGTGGCAGAGGCAGTGAGGGTGCGGTCCATGGCGCTTTTCCTTCCCGCAGCACTGCGGGGATTGGTTATGGAAGGCCATGATCTCGTTCTGCAGAAAAGCTGTGCAGTCACAGCAAGGGTGAATTGTGCTGTAGCAGATCTGATTTATTGGAAACTGTATCGGTCTGATCCGGTGCAGCTGTGTTGGGGCTGCGTCCTAGGGGGGGCGCCGCTCGCACCGGGAAGTCCGGAAATTCTGGTGCGCGCAGTGTTCACACTACAGTTCGCTCTTCAGTCGCCAGAAAAATCCGGTCCCAGAAACGACGAAACCCGTCGCGGGTGGCGACGGGTTCTGTCTGGGGTGTTGCATTCGGGCCTCCTGGCCCGGCGAACTGCTTAGCGCCAGAAGGGCTTGTTCAGTTCGGCTTCGCGCTGTGCTTCGCTGATGCCAGCGTCGGCCAGCAGGCGATGGTCCAGCATGGCCAGTTGATGACGGCTGGCGATGCGGCGCTGCCACAGCAGCAGGGTGGAAACGGCGCGCAGGGCCCACGAGGATTTCGGGGATTGTTCAGCGCTTTCGAAAATCAGGTCGGAACTGAGGGTACGTTCCATGGCGGCAGGTCCTTCCCGCTTGTGACGGGGCTTGGTTATCAACTGGTGCCTATGATGGACCCTGAACAGCTGCCTCTGTAGTCACAGTTGCTCTAAATTGTGCTGGGCTTTATTAGCATGCTTATCAACTGTTTTGCTGAAAAACTGCGCAACTGTATGGGTGCCCCGTTGAATCACTCGTAATTCAACGGGAAACCGCAATTTTTCCTGAGTAAATAATGAACAGCAGGGCTTTTGAACAGTACAGTTCTGTATTTTCAGAAACTGTTTTTAGGTCTTGCCCTCAGAATCAATGGTTACAAGCCCATAACTGTTTTGCTCCGACCGGATCAGTTGGCCAGCATCCGGCCGGTTTCTTCCAGATTGATATGCCAGGACATGGCTTCGCGCAGCAGGTGCGGGGTATGGCCGCCCCTGGCGCAGGCGCGCTCGAAGTAGTCCAGCAGTTCGTGGCGGTAATCGGGGTGCACACAGCTGTCGATGATCGCCCGGGCGCGCTCGCGCGGTGCCAGGCCACGGAGGTCGGCCAGGCCCTGTTCGGTGACCAGGATGTCCACGTCGTGCTCGGTGTGGTCCACATGGCTGACCATGGGCACCACGCTGGAAATCGCGCCGCCCTTGGCGATGGACTTGGTGACGAAGATGGCCAGGTGGGCGTTGCGGGCGAAGTCGCCGGAGCCGCCGATGCCGTTCATCATCTTGGTCCCGCCCACGTGGGTGGAGTTCACATTGCCGTAGATGTCGAACTCCAGGGCGGTGTTGATGCCGATGATGCCCAGGCGCCGCACCACTTCGGGGTGGTTGGAGATTTCCTGCGGGCGCAGTACCAGCTTGTCCTTGTAGCGCTCGAGATTGCCGAAGACGTCGCTGTTGCGACGTGCGGACAGGGTGATGGAGCTGCCCGAGGCGAAGCTCAGCTTGCCCGCGTCGATCAGGTCGAAGGTGGAGTCCTGCAGCACCTCGGAGTACATGCTGAGGTCCTGGAAGGGCGACTCGATCAGGCCGCACATCACGGCGTTGGCAATGCTGCCGATACCGGCCTGCAGCGGCGCGAGGTTGTTGCTCATGCGCCCGGCGTCCACTTCACGCTTGAAGAAGTCGATCAGATGGTCGGCGATGGCCTGGGTCTCGTGGTCCGGCGGCAGCACGGTGGACAGCGAATCCGGCTGGTCAGTGATGACGATGGCGGCGATCTTCGCCGGGTCGATCGGGATGGCGGTGCCGCCGATGCGGTCGTCCACGCGGGTCAGCGGGATCGGTGTGCGGGTCGGCCGGTAGGTCGGGATATAGATGTCGTGCAGGCCTTCCAGGTTGGGGTTGTGCGCCAGGTTGATCTCGACGATCACGCGCTTGGCGAAGATCGCGAAGCTGGCGGAGTTGCCCACGGAGGTGGTCGGCACGATATGGCCCTGCTCGGTGATGGCCACGGCTTCGATCACGGCGATGTCTGGCAGCCTGAGCTGGTGGTTGCGCAGCTGCTCCACGGTTTCCGACAGGTGCTGGTCGATGAACATCACTTCGCCCGCGTTGATCGCCTTGCGCAGGGTGCTGTCCACCTGGAAGGGCATGCGCCGGGCAAGCACGCCGGCTTCGGTGAGCTGCTTGTCGAGGTCGTTGCCCAGGCTCGCGCCGGTCATGAGGCTGATCTGCAGCGGCTGCTCCTTGGCTCGCGCGGCCAGGGCCTGGGGCACGGCCTTGGCTTCACCGGCACGGGTGAAGCCGCTCATGCCGACGGTCATGCCGTCTTCGATCAGGGCAGCGGCGTCGGCCGCACTCATCACCTTGCCCAACAGGGAGGACAGGCGCACGCGATCAGAGTACATGGGGAAAAACCTCGGACAACGGGGTAGGAGCCGCGCAGTCTAGGGACTGGCGGGGTACCCGGCTTCTATACCAAGGTCGAAGAAATGGCTCTATTTTGGGCCTTTCGTCGGTAAATGGCCGACGCTTGGCGATCCGTCCGTAGGAGCGAATTCATTCGCGAAAGAGCAGCGCAGCTGCCCCGGTCGGTCTGGAGGGCAGTCCTGCGGCCTGCTTCGCGAATGAATTCGCTCCCACAATCCGACTACCCCAGGGGGGCTTCAAAAAAACAAAAACCCCGGCACCAGGCCGGGGTTTTCGGTATCGCCGGACAGGGCTTAGTCCACAGCCTTGACCATGTCCTCGATCACCTTCTTGGCGTCGCCGAACACCATCATGGTCTTGTCCATGTAGAACAGTTCGTTGTCCAGGCCGGCATAGCCGCTGGCCATGGAGCGCTTGTTCACGATGATGGTCTTGGCCTTGAAGGCTTCCAGGATCGGCATGCCGGCAATCGGCGACTTCGGATCGTTCTTCGCCGCCGGGTTGACCACGTCGTTCGCGCCGAGCACCAGCACCACGTCGGCCTGGCCGAACTCGGAGTTGATGTCTTCCATCTCGAACACCTGCTCGTAGGGCACTTCGGCCTCGGCCAGCAGGACGTTCATGTGGCCCGGCATACGGCCGGCAACCGGGTGGATCGCGTACTTCACGTTCACGCCGCGGTGGGACAGCTTCTCGGACAGCTCCATCAGCGCGTGCTGGGCACGGGCCACCGCCAGGCCGTAGCCGGGGACGATGATCACGCTGTCGGCGTTGGTCAGCAGGAAGGCCGCGTCGTCGGACGAACCGGACTTCACCGGACGCTGCTCCTGGCTGCCGCCCGATGCGCCGGCGTCAGCTTCGGCACCGAAGCCGCCGAGGATGACGTTGAAGAAGGAGCGGTTCATCGCCTTGCACATGATGTAGGAGAGGATCGCGCCCGAGGAGCCCACGAGGGAGCCCGCGATGATCAGCATCGAGTTGTTCAGCGAGAAGCCGATACCAGCCGCCGCCCAGCCCGAGTAGCTGTTGAGCATGGACACCACCACCGGCATGTCGGCACCACCGATCGGGATGATGATCAGCACGCCGATGACGAAAGCCAGCGCCACCAGCAGGGCGAAGGCTGCGATGTTGCCGGTGAAGGTGAAGTACAGGCCGAGGGCGATGATCGCCAGGCCCACCAGCAGGTTCAGCTTGTGCTGGCCGGCGAACTGCACCGGGGCACCCTGGAACAGGCGGAACTTGTACTTGCCGGACAGCTTGCCGAAGGCGATGACCGAACCGGAGAAGGTAACGGCACCGATGGCCGCGCCGAGGAACAGCTCCAGGCGGTTACCGGCCGGGATGGAGTCGCCCAGGGAGGCAACGATACCCAGGGATTGCGGCTCGACGACAGCGGCGATGGCAATGAACACCGCGGCCAGGCCGATCATGCTGTGCATGAAGGCGACCAGCTCCGGCATCTTGGTCATTTCGACGCGCTTGGCCATGATCGAACCAGCGGTGCCGCCGACCAGCAGGCCGACGATCACGTAGCCGATGCCCTGGGTGGCGAGGTCCGCACCGAGCTTATAGATGAGGCCGACGGTGGTGAGCACGGCGATGGCCATGCCGACCATGCCGAACAGGTTGCCGCGACGCGACGAAGTCGGGTGCGACAGGCCCTTGAGCGCCTGGATGAAGCACACCGAGGCGACGAGGTAGAGAACAGTGATCAGGTTCATGCTCATGGTCAGTGCTTCTCCAACTGCGCTTTCGGTGCTTTCTTCTTGAACATTTCCAGCATGCGTCGGGTGACCAGGAAGCCACCGAAGACGTTCACCGCGGCCAGTGCCACGGCGAGGGTGCCCATGGCCTTGCCCAGCGGGGTGACGGTGAGGGCGGCGGCCAGCATGGCTCCGACGATCACGATCGCCGAGATGGCGTTGGTCACCGCCATCAGCGGGGTGTGCAGGGCCGGGGTGACGTTCCACACCACGTGGTAGCCAACGTAGATGGCCAGCACGAAGATGATCAGGTTGTAGATGCCGTCGGAAATCAGGTCCATGGTCTCTATCCTTATGCGTTCGCTTTTTGCGGAGCAGCGGTCGCGGCGGGAGCGCCGTTGCTACGCACGACATTGCCGTCGCGGCACATCAGGCATGCGGCGACGATGTCGTCTTCGAGGTTGATGTTGAGCTGGCCGTCCTTGTCGAGGATCAGCTTGAGGAAATCCAGCAGGTTGCGCGCATAGAGGGCGGAGGCGTCCGCCGGCACCATGGCGGCCAGGTTGCTGTGGCCGACGATGGTCACGCCGTGCTTGACCACTACCTGGTCGGCTTCGGTCAGCGGGCAGTTACCGCCCTGGGCAGCGGCCAGGTCGATGACCACGGAGCCCGGCTTCATTTCGGCAACGGTGGCCTCGTGGAGCAGGGTCGGTGCCTTGCGGCCCGGGATCAGCGCGGTGGTGATGACGATATCGGACTGCTTGGCGCGCTCGTGCACGGCCTTGGCCTGACGCTCCATCCAGGAGGCCGGCATCGGACGGGCGTAGCCGCCAACGCCTTGGGCGCATTCGCGCTCCTCGTCGGTCTCGAACGGCACGTCGACGAACTTGGCGCCGAGGGATTCGATCTGCTCCTTCACCGCCGGGCGCACGTCGGACGCCTCGATCACCGCACCCAGGCGCTTGGCCGTGGCGATGGCCTGCAGGCCCGCTACGCCGGCACCGAGGATGAGGATGCGCGCGGCCTTAACGGTGCCGGCGGCGGTCATCAGCATCGGCATGAAGCGCGGGTAGTGGTGAGCCGCCAGCAGCACGGCTTTGTACCCGGCGATGTTGGCCTGGGACGACAGCACGTCGAGGCTCTGGGCGCGAGAGGTGCGCGGCGCCGCTTCGAGGGCGAAGGCGGTGATACCGCGAGCGTTCATGCGCGCGATGGTCTCGTTGCTGAAGGGGTTGAGCATGCCCACCAGCACGGCGCCGGCACGCATGTGCGCCAACTCGCCCTCGGTCGGGGCAACCACTTTCAGCACCAGGTCGGCGCCGAAGGCGGCGGCGTCGTTGCCAATGGTGGCGCCAACGGCCTCATAGGCACTGTCCGGGATACTGGCGCTGACGCCGGCACCGCTTTGCACCGTCACCTGGTGGCCTTGGCTCACCAGCTTCTTGATGGTTTCGGGCGTCGCGGCAACCCGCGTCTCGCCAGCATGGCTTTCGAGAGGAACACCGATGTGCACTTCAAATCTCCTGCGTGATCGATCTGGTGAACCAGTGCACTGCGGATGGTGCTCTGGCGAGGCGGATCCGCCTTTCAACAGCCTGGTATCGCAACAGCCGAAACCTGGTGGCGCGGCATTCTGCAATCGGGACCTCAACTGCTTCAAGCAGTTCTGGAGTAAAACGGCGCAAAAACTACAAGTCACGATTAGACTTGTCGTCCCTGGCTTCCGTTCCAGACCCCGTCATCACTGGTGGAGGCGAGTCTTCACCAAGGACTCCGGTGCCGGTCTCCATCCCCAGGCTGAATGACTATCCATCAAAGCAGCGCCAGTACAGGCTTTGGGTACGTGACATCCTGCCGTTAATGGCTGGCGCACTGTTAGTAAGACTTTTTAATAGTTGCCATAAGGCTGCGGAAAATGGGCGTTCTGTAGCTTTTGAAAATGCCTGACTACAGAGTCAGGATTCAGATTTCAGTCGATTGGCAAGGAGAAGGGTAGTTCGCGTGTAACCCAGTCGCCTCGCGGGCTGCGCCAATTTGTCGCGGGTGCCGTAATGGGAACGGACGATGTCGCTCGGGTGAAATTCGGGCAGGCGATACCGGGGGTGTTCGGCTTTTGCCGGCGGTTTCGTACGCAGGGTGGAAAACCACGGAAAGGATTTCCACCCTGCCGGGGGATGCACGGCGCGTTTCCGCTTGTGAGGCCCTAGACCAGCAATCCCAGCGTCTTGGCGCGCATCACCGCCTGGGTGCGGCGCTTTACGCCGAGCTTGCTGTTGATCTTCTTCGTGTGGGTTTTAACCGTGTTCACCGAGATGAACAGGTAGCCGCCGATTTCCTGGTTGGAGAAGCCTTCAGCCAGCAGTTGCAGGACGGCGCGTTCGCGCTGGCTGAGCAGGTTGCCCTGATCGTTCTCGACCGCGCCGGCACTGTCGCAGCGTGGGTAGTCACGCAGCAGGCCGTGCATGCCCAGGCGCTCGGCCTCCTCCAGGGCCTGGCGGTGCAACTGGCTGGCCTCGGCACGGCCGAGGGCATGCCAGGTGGCGGCGAGGGCCAGTTGCACCTCGCAGGCCAGGGGCGCGAACTGCAGCGACTGACTGTGCGCCAGCAGTGACTGGAGCATGGCTTCAGCCTGCTCGGCACGCCCGGATTCCAGTTGTGCACGGGCCAGCAGCAGTTGGTTGCGCAGGGGGAGGGTGGGGTAGTCCAGGGGCGCCATCCAGCGGCAATCGCCCTCGAAGTAGCGCTGGATGCGCAGGGCAACCGGCTCGATGCGCTCCCAGCGGCCCTGACGGGCCAGCACGCGCATGCCCTGCAGATTCAGGACGCCGCTGTAGGCATAGCGCCAGACCTGGCGGCAGTGCATCTGCCGCTCGGCCTCGCGCAGTTCCTGGTAGGCCTCGTCGAACTGACCACGGCGGGCGCGGAGTTCCGCCAGGCCGAGGAAACCGTGCAGGGCAAAGGGATCCAGGCATTCGTGGGCCTGTTCCAGACCAGCGCGCAGGGCACCTTCGGCGTCCTCCAGGCGATCGGTGATCAGGTGCAGTTCCGCCTGGATCAGGTGCAGGCGGCCAAGCATCAGGCTGTCCACCTGCTTGCGCCTGCCGATCAGCGCGAAGCTTTGCTCCAGCAAGGTCTGGGCCCGGCCAAACTCGCCGCGCAGCAGAAGCAGGCGGATTCGGTCGAGGTTGAGCAGCACTTCGAACAGCAGGCTGCCCTGGCGGCGGGCGATCTCCAGCGCCTTGTGCAGGTGGGGCTGGGCCTCTTCCGGGGCGCCGCTGGCCATGGCCACCCGTGCCAGGCTGGAGTAGCAGAACAGGATGGGCATCCAGTCGTGTTCGGGCAGGTGCTCCAGTGCCTCGCGGCAGTGCAGCCGAGCGTTGGCGACGGACTGGCCACGCAGCGCGGCGAGCACGCCGTGCAGAGCCTGCCAGTTGGCCAGCAGCTTGCGGTTGCGCAGAGCGGTCGGTTGCGGCAGGAAATGGCCGAGCTTGGCGATGCAGGCTTCGGCTTCGTCCAGGCGCCAGGAAATCAGCAGGCCCCAGGCATTCAGGCTGAGCAGGCGCGGTGTGCTTTCCAGCAAGGTGGCGGGCAGTCGCGCGCGCCAGGCCAGGAGGTGGGCCAGGTGCTGTTCGCCGGTCAGCCATTCCTGGCCGAGGCGCTCCAGGTAGTTGGCCGCCGCTTCCGGTTGGCCGGCACAGAGGGCCTGCTCGATGGCGTCCTCCACCTGGCCGGCGGCGATGAACATGCGGCAGGCGCTGAGGTGGAGGCGAGTGGCGGCGGCTTCGCTGATGCGGTGGCGAAGGGCGCGGGCCACGGCTGGCAGCACGCGGTACCAGGTGCCGTGTTCGTCCAGCGGCATGCAGAAGGCCTGCCGTGCGAGCAGGCGCTCGAAAAGCCCGGCGCCGTCGCTCTCTTCCCAGAGGTGCTGGCAAAGCTCGGCCGAGACCTTGGGCAGGTGCGCCAGGGCGAACAGGCAGTTGGCTTCTTCAGGGCTCAGGCGGTTGAGCAGTTCGTGGTCCAGGTATTCCCTGAGCCAGCAGTGGTTGCCACTGGCGCTGGTCGGCACCTTGGCGGAGAGGTGCAGGCGCACGCCGGCGCACCAGCCTTCGGTTTCCTGCCAGAGCTCTTCGCGCATGGCGGCGCTGGTGCGCGGCGCCAGTTGCTCTACCAGCTGTTCGTGCTGCTGGCGATCGAAAGCCAGCTGGGGGGCGTCCAGTTCCAGCAGCTCGCCGGCCAGCAGCAGGCGCGGCAGGTTCCAGGCCGGGCGCTGGCGCACGCTGACCAGCAGGCACAGATCGGGCAAGGCGCGCGCCAGGAGCTGGTCGATGCAGTCGTCGAGCCCGGCGGAGGGATGGCCGGGGTAGTCGTCCAGGACCAGCCATATCGGTTCGCCGCGATGTGCCAACAGCTGCTGCAGGGCCTGGGCGGTGGGCAGGGCAGGGGCGTCCTCGGCCAGCTCGGCGGCGAGTTGGGCGAGCAGCTGCTCCGGCGTCAGCGCCTGGCCGGCGAGGTTGAGCCAGACGACCCGTGCCGGTTCGGTCCGGGCGCGGAGGAACTCGTTGATCAGCACGCTCTTGCCGAAGCCGGCCGGGGCGCAGAGCAGGCGAAGCTGGGCATCCTGGGCGGCGAGGCGTTCGACCAGTCGCGGACGCGGGATATGGGCCGGAGGCAGGCGTGGCAGGCGAGACGCAAGGACGTGCGGTGTCTGGCCGTGACGGGGCATGAGGCGGTTCTCGCGGAGTTGTTGTTATGGGTGAACCGGACCCTTGCAGACTAGATCGGCCTCAGGTGCGCTTGAAGGAGCATGCATGGCGCTGATGAGTCGCCATAACACGGCGGTGCGGAGGGGAGGGGCGCCCCTGGATCGGGGCGCCCGGAGGGGTCAGCGAATGCCTGCGTTGCGCAGGGCGGCAGGGGTGTAGTCGGCGCCGGTGGCGGCAAAGCCGAACTCGATGCCGTGCTTCTCTTCGTTTTTCAGGCCAAGGGCAATGTAGCGTCCAGCGATGATGTCGTAGAGGGCTTCCACGGCATAGGTGGCCACCTGACGCTGGTAGTGGTAGCTGGCGTGGCCTTCACCCACGCGCCAGAGCTGGCCACGGCCGTCGTAGTGGTCGGCGTAGGCAACCTGCCAGCTGTCTTCGTCGATGAAGTAATGGCGCTTGGCGTAGATGTGGCGCTCGTTGGGCTTGAGGGTGGCGACCACTTCCCACACGCGGTGCAGCTCGTAGCGGGTCAGGTCCTGGTTCAGGTGGCCCGGCTGGATGATCTCCTTGTAGGTGAGCTTGGGCGATTCCAGCTTGTAGCTGTTGTAGGGGATGTACATCTCCTTCTTGCCGATCAGCTTCCAGTCATAGCGATCCGGGGCGCCGGAGAACATGTCGAAGTTGTCGGCGGTGCGCATGCCGTCGGCGGCGGTGCCCGGGCCGTCGTAGGCCACCTGCGGGGCGCGGCGCACGCGGCGCTGGCCGGCGTTGTAGAGCCAGGCCAGGCGAGGTTCCTTCACCTGGTCGATGGTCTCGTGGACCAGCAGCACGTTACCCGCCAGGCGCGAGGGTGCCAGCACGCGCTGCTTGAAGTAGAGCAGCACGTTGGCCGACTTCTCCTTGTCCAGCTGGCTCATGTCGGCCGGGAAGGCCACTTCGTCCTCGAATTGCACCGGGGTGAAGGAACCGTTGGTCTGCGGGGTGGCCTGGACTACCAGGCGCCGGGCGTTACCGCCGCGGTAACGGGTGATGTGGTTCCACATCACTTGCACGCCGTCCTTGGGAATAGGGAAGGCGTAGTAGTGGCTCTCGGCGAAGTTGGACAGACCGTTGCCGCCGTCCACCGGCTGGGTGTTGACGGCGCTCTGCTTGGCCGCGTCATAGATGGCCTGCGGTGCGGCGGCGCTGCGATGGCTCGGGTAAACCGGAATCTTGTAGGTGCTGGCGTAGCGCCTGAACATCGCCATCTGGCCGGGTGACAGCTTGTCCTTGTATTGCTCGGCGTTGGCGGCGGTGATGGTGAACAGCGGCTGCTCATTGGCATAGGGGTCGCCGACGAAGCCATTGGCGTCGACTACCGCGGCGTTGGTGGGCAGGCCGCCGGTCCAGGCCGGGATGCTGCCATCGGCATTGCCGACCTTCTCCGCGCCCAGCGGGGTGAGGCTGGTACCGAGTTGGGCTGCCTCTTCCTGGCTGACAGCGGCCATGACGTTGGCGGCGAGCAGGCTGAGGACCAGGACGCCGCTTTGCAGGATGCTTCTCTTCATTGCAGGAATCCTTGCGATCAGAAGTTGAGGCCGAAGCTGAGGGCGACGAAGTCGCGGTCAGTGGTCGTGTTGTAGTGGCCGCCGAAGAAGTCGGTGTACGACAGGCTGGCGGTGTAGGTGTTTTGGTACTCAGCGTTGAGACCGAGGCTGACGGCCTTGGAGCCTTCGTTGAAGTTCGGGCCGTAGCCGTCGACGTCGTGGGACCAGGCGATGCTCGGCGTCAGGTTGATGCCGGCGAAGACGTTGCTGTAATCCAGGCTGGCGCGGGCGCGGTAGCCCCAGGAGCTGCTGGTGTAGAAGCCCTTGTCGTTGCACTCGCGCTGCTGGGGGCTGGCGGCGGTGAGGGCGAGACACACCGCCTGCGAGGACAGCTGGCCGGGACCATAGATGGGGTCGCGGCCGAAGCGCAGGTCGCCGATGTTGTCGTCAAGGCCGCCGATATGGTTGTAGCCAACCTCGCCGACGAGGGTCAGGCGGCTGGCGCCCATGACCTGGTCGATGAACTGGGTGGCGGTGATCTGGGCCTGGGTGACCGGCTTGCGCTCGTAGCCGTGCAGCTCTTCACCGGCGCGGTTACGTGAGTGACCACTTTCGAAGATGGGCGTGTTGGGTACGCCAAGGGCGGCGAACGACAAGTCAGTACTGTTCAGCTGCAGCGGCATGTTCGGGCGGAAGCTGACTTCACCGGCGAGCGAGGTGCCTTCGACGTTGGTCTGGAAGCTCAGGCCGTAGAGGCGGATGTCTTCCGGGTACTCGATGAAGTAGCGCGCACCGGGGGCGCCCGGAATGATCGCCGCGCTCGGCGTCCTGGTGCGGATGGTGCTGAAGATCGGGCCGCGGCTGTGGTAGTTCATCGCGTAGGCGCCAAACTCGGTGTCGTTCATTTCCGGTACGAACCAGCGCAGGGCCACGCCGAACTGACCGCTGTCGCGGGCGTCACGGTCGCCGGCGCGGGGGATGTAGAGGGTGCCGCCAGTATTGGTGGATACGCCGGGCGGGAGGTCTGGGCCAGCAACGATCAGGCGGTCGACGCAGCCATCGGCCACAACGTCCGAGGTGGAGAAGAAGGTGCCGCAGTTGTCGGCCACCGTCTGGTCCCATTCCAGCTGGTAGAAGGCTTCGGCGGAGAGGCTGTCGGTCAGGCTCTGCGACACGTAGATCATATTGACCGGGATCAGCCCTTCCTTGATCTCGGCGCCGGGGCGGCGGAAGGCAGCCACGTCGATCGGGTTGATCGAGTTGATGCTGTTGCCGATGAAGGTACTTTCACCCCAGCTAACCACCTGCTTGCCGATCCGGACGCTGCCCGGCAGGTCGCCCAGGTTGTAGTTGTGATAGAGGAAGGCATCGAGCAATTGCGCGCCGGAGGACTTGGCGCCCTCTTTGCGGTTGTGATCGTCGATGTCGTAGAAGAGCCGGTGCTCGTCCTTCAGCTCGAAGTCATACCAGTACTTCCCGCGCAGAAAGACGCCGGTATCGCCGTACTTCAATTCCAGGTCGTGGATGCCCTTGAAGATCTTCGAGAAGGTCTCCCCCTTCTTGAAGTTCAGACGGCCGTCGTCCGAGGTGCGCGACAGCGCCTCGCCGCCGCTGGCGGTGGAGATGAACTCCGGATCAGGCGAGCGCACAGCCCAACTGGCGCCTACCGAGAGGGATGAGTCGAACTGAGCTTCGATTTCACCGATGTTGAACGTGATGGCAAAGGCCTGGGCGCTGCAACCCAGGGCGATGGCGGCGGCCAGCGTGTGCGGCCGGAAGATTCCGCGCATTGTTCTTGTTGTCATGCGGCTCTCCAGAGCGGGTCTTGGGAGGCCTCATGCTAATCAGCCGCTTCCAGCGCCATAACTGCCTGAACGGGCGATTTCGCCTATCACCCTAGAGGGTGATAGGCGCGTCGTGCGAGTGCCTGGAACGGGTCTTCCTCCGCTCGCTGGACGGGGGCGGGCGAGGTGGTGCTACCTGGGGTTACAGCCTGTACTCAGTCCAGGCCGGCGCCGCTCCGGTAGGTGCCCGCGGCGTCCACCAGCCAGTCGCGGAAGGCGATCAGGGCGGCGGATTCGAGCTTGCGTTCGGGAATGATCAGGTAATAGGCCTTGTCGCTGCGGAAGCTGTGGGAGTGGGCGATCACCAGGCGGCCGTCGGCCAGTTCGCGCTGGATCAGGAAAGGTGGGATCAGCGCCACGCCCATCTCGTGCATCGCCGCCTGGGCGAGCATGGAAAAGAGTTCGTAGCGTGGGCCGCTGAGGTCGCGGGCGACGTTCATCCCGAGGGAGCTGAACCACTGGCGCCAGGCGTAGGGGCGGGTGGTCTGCTGCAGGAGCGGCAGGCGCGCGATGGCGTCGGCGTCCAGGCCCTGTTGGTCCTCCAGCAGCGCCGGACTGCACACCGGCACCGAGTTTTCGTGCATCAGGAAGTCGGCGCGAGTACCCGACCATTCGGCATCGCCGAAATAGATGGCGGCGTCGAAGTCGGTGTCGGCGAAGAGGAAGGGGCGGGTGCGGTTGGTGAGGTTGACCGTGACCTCTGGATGCAGGCGCTGGAAGTCCTTCAGCCGTGGTACCAGCCACTGGGTGCCGAAGGTGGGCACGATGGCCAGCTCCACGGTCATTGCGCCTTGCTGACCCATCACCGCCAGAGTGTCGCGTTCCACCGCGTCGAGCTGGGCGGCAATGCGCCGTGAATAGGCCAGGCCGGCCTCGGTCAGCTTCACCCCGCGCCGCGAGCGGCGGAAGAGCTCCAGTCCGAGAAACTCCTCCAGTCCGGCGATCTGTCGGCAGATGGCACTCTGGGTCAGTGACAGCTCATCAGCGGCCTTGGTGAAGCTCTGGTGGCGGGCGGCGGATTCGAAGGCGACCAAGGCGCCGGTACTGGGTATCTTGCGGCGCATGCTGTACCTCAGGTTCACAAGTAAAGGCTTGGAAATGGGTCTTTTGGCTTTTCGGAGTGAGAAATTAGCACAACAGCATGCGAAATCCTCGTTTGTCCGATACGTCCTAGGCTGTCTAGGATGCGTCAACACTAGTAAGGCAGTGGCCCGCGATGGCCCGCCCCCCGAACCCCGCTTACCGAGGACACTCCCCATGGCCGCCAAAGCAAGCTTCAACTGGATCGACCCGCTGCTGCTGGACCAGCAACTCACCGAGGAAGAGCGCATGGTGCGTGACAGCGCCCAGCAGTTCGCAGCCGACAAGCTGGCCCCGCGTGTCCTCGAAGCCTTCCGTCATGAGCAGACCGATCCGGCGATCTTCCGCGAGATGGGCGAAACCGGCCTGCTCGGCGCGACCATTCCGGAAACCTACGGCGGCAGCGGCCTGAACTACGTGTGTTACGGCCTGATCGCCCGCGAAGTCGAGCGCATCGACTCCGGCTATCGCTCGATGATGAGCGTGCAGTCCTCCCTGGTGATGGTGCCGATTTACGAGTTCGGCAACGAAGCCACCAAGCAGAAGTACCTGCCGAAGCTCGCCAGCGGCGAGTACATCGGCTGTTTCGGCCTGACCGAGCCGAACCACGGTTCCGACCCGGGCTCGATGATCACCCGCGCCAAGAAAGTCGACGGCGGCTACCGCCTGACCGGTAACAAGATGTGGATCACCAACAGCCCGATCGCCGACGTCTTCGTGGTCTGGGCCAAGGACGATGCCGGCGAGATCCGTGGCTTCGTGCTCGAGAAGGGCTGGCAGGGCCTGTCCGCTCCGGCGATCCACGGCAAGGTCGGTCTGCGCGCCTCCATCACCGGCGAGATCGTGATGGACAACGTCTTCGTTCCCGAAGAGAACGCCTTCCCCGACGTACGCGGCCTGCGTGGTCCGTTCACCTGCCTGAACTCCGCGCGCTATGGCATCTCCTGGGGCGCCCTGGGCGCCGCCGAAGCCTGCTGGCACACCGCGCGCCAGTACGTGCTGGACCGCAACCAGTTCGGTCGCCCGCTGGCGGCCAACCAACTGATCCAGAAGAAGCTGGCCGACATGCAGACCGAGATCACCCTGGCCCTGCAAGGCTGCCTGCGCCTGGGCCGCATGAAGGACGAAGGCACCGCCGCGGTGGAAATCACCTCGATCATGAAGCGCAACTCCTGCGGCAAGGCGCTGGATATCGCCCGTATGGCTCGCGACATGCTGGGTGGCAACGGCATCTCCGACGAGTTCGGCGTGGCCCGTCACCTGGTGAACCTGGAAGTGGTGAACACCTACGAGGGTACCCACGACGTCCACGCGTTGATCCTCGGTCGCGCGCAGACCGGCATCCAGGCGTTCTTCTGATCTTCCGCCGGGCCTCTCTTCTATATATAGGTGCGAGGCCCGGGCCCTTTCGCGAACCCAGGTGATCCCATGGCTGGCGCTCTCTCCCATATCCGTGTGCTCGACCTCTCCCGCGTGCTGGCTGGCCCCTGGTCCGGCCAGATCCTCGCGGACCTGGGGGCCGAGGTAATCAAGGTCGAACGGCCGGGCTCCGGCGACGACACCCGTGCCTGGGGCCCGCCCTTCCTCAAGGGCGCCGATGGCCGGGATACCAGCGAGGCCGCGTATTTCCTCTCTGCCAACCGCAATAAGCAGTCGGTGACCGTCGACTTCACCCGTCCCGAGGGCCAGAAACTGGTTCGCGAACTGGCGGCGAAATCCGACATCCTTATCGAGAACTTCAAGGTGGGTGGCCTGGCGGCCTATGGGTTGGACTATGAGTCGCTGAAGGCCATCAACCCGCGCCTCATCTATTGCTCCATCACCGGCTTCGGCCAGTTCGGCCCCTATGCCAAGCGTGCCGGTTACGACTTC